>JASFEV010000258.1:0-6493 GCA_050124655.1 Desulfobacterales bacterium | reverse complement strand
TACATTCATCGAGCGTATCATGCGATCCGGGGATTATCCAATTCAAAGGGACTTCCGACCAATGCAACATTCGGATTCACGCGGATGCTGTTAAAGCTCATTGAAGATCGTCGACCGCGGTATGCCGGCATGTTTTTCGATGCGAAAGGGCCCACCTTTCGCCATGACATGTTTGCACAATACAAGGCCAATCGTCCCCCCATGCCGGACGATATGGCCATTCAAATTCCTTATATCAAAGATGTTGCAGCGGCGTTGCAGTTTCCGATCATTGAGATGCAGGGCTTTGAAGCCGATGATCTGATTGGAACATATGCCCGGGTAGCCGAAAAAAGGGGTTTTGCGGTGGTGATGGTTACGGGCGACAAGGATTTTATTCAGCTGGTGACCGATAAGGCAACCATCTGGGATCCCATGAAGGACACGACCATCGATGTCGGGTTTGTAAAAAAAATATATGGTATTGAGCCCCGCCAAATGGTTGATGTTATGGGTTTATCGGGCGATTCCACCGACAATGTTCCCGGAGTTCCGGGAATTGGTCAGAAATCGGCGCTGAATCTGATTCAAAAGCATCATAATATGGTCAAGTTGTACGAAAGTGTTGAATCGATCAGCGCAAAGAAGCAACGCGAAAATCTGATTCGTTATCGCGACCAAGCCTTTTTAAGCCGCGATCTGGTCACCATTAATCTTGACGCCCCCATTTCTGCTGATCTGGCCGATTTTAAAATCGGTCCACCGGATACTGCGACGCTTTCAGTGCTTTTTCAGACGCTTGAGTTTCGGCAATTGCAGCATGCGATTTCTCAGAAAACCGATCTGAGCGACAAAGAATACCAGCCCATATTAACAAAAGCAGCGCTTGGCAAGTTGGTTGACCGCCTGAAATCAGCCAGCATTTTTGCTTTGGATACCGAAACAACCTCTCCAATACCGATGAAAGCCCGGTTGGTGGGCTTGTCCTTTGCCCTGCAGGCCAATGAAGCGTTTTATATACCCATCGACCATGATTATATCGGCGCACCGCCGCAGTTATCAATCACAGAAGTGTTGAACGAGCTTAAACCGATCTTAGAAGATCCAACCATTAAAAAAATCGGCCAGAATATTAAATACGATTGGATTGTCCTGACCCGTCATGGCGTTAAGCTGGATGGTGTCGTCTTTGATACCATGATCGCTTCCTATCTGCTGAATCCTTCTAAAAGAGCTCACAATTTGGATCAGATTGCTATGGATTTTCTCGGACATAAGACCATTCCTTATCAGGAAGTGGCAGGCAAGGGCAAAAACGCTTTACCCTTTAATCAGGTGCTGCTGGAGAAAGCCATACCGTATGCATGTGAGGATGCTGATATTACCTTGATGGCCAAGGATGTCCTGACGCCACAACTGCAGCAGATTGATCTGCTGCAGTTGATGGAAAATGTCGAGATGCCCCTGGTGCCGGTTTTGATGAATATGGAAATGAGGGGCACCTTTGTTGATATAGACCGCCTGCATGAATTGTCCAAATCCTTTGCACATCAGCTGGAAGCGCTGGAAGCCAGTATTTACGGACTTGCCGGCCAAGAATTCAATATTAATTCCTCCAAGCAGCTGGGCGATATACTGTTTAATAAGCTGCAGTTGCCGGTATTAAAAAAAACCAAAAAGAAAACCGGTTATTCAACGGATGTGGATGTTTTAACCCGCCTGGCTGAGGAACATGAACTACCGGCGCTGGTATTAAAGCATCGTACGCTGTCAAAATTAAAAAGCACTTATGCCGATGCCTTGATTGATTTGGTTAACCCTGAGACCGGGCGGATTCACACATCCTTTAACCAGACGGTAACGGCCACCGGACGCTTAAGCAGCTCTGATCCGAATTTACAAAATATTCCGATTCGTAGCGATGAAGGCCGGGAGATCCGCAGGGCGTTTGTGCCCCGCCAAGGTTGGAAACTGATGTCTGCAGATTATTCTCAAGTGGAACTACGAATTTTGGCCCACTATTCCGATGATCAGATTCTGATCAAGGCCTTTTTGGAAGATGAGGACATACATGCCCGTACCGCCAGTGAGGTTTTTCTGGTATCTCCTTCAGATGTTTCCGCCGAGCTCAGGCGGCAGGCCAAGGCTATCAATTTTGGTATTATCTATGGGATGAGTGCCTTCGGACTGTCAAAACAGCTCGATATCGGGCAAAAAATGGCGCAAACGTATATCGATAACTATTTTGCCCGCTACAAAGGTGTGAAGCGTTTCATCGATGAAACCCTTGCAGCGGCCAATCGGTCCAAACGAACCAGCACATTGTTGGGGCGTATTCGTCTTTTACCGGATATTGACAGCCGCAACCGTGTCGTGCGGCAAGCTGCTGAGCGAACGGCAATTAATACGCCTATTCAGGGATCCGCTG
Organism: Desulfobacterales bacterium; assembly: GCA_050124655.1. Taxonomy (GTDB): domain Bacteria; phylum Desulfobacterota; class Desulfobacteria; order Desulfobacterales; family JAHEIW01; genus JAHEIW01. Next base: position 4,086 of record JASFEV010000258.1, on the reverse strand, counting down.
CCGATCTCATCAAGCTGGCGATGATCAATGTGGCCAATGCGATCAGAGAAAAAAAGCTGCAATCTGCCATGCTGCTCAGCGTTCACGATGAGCTTATTTTTGAAGTCCATCCAAATGAACTGGATACACTAAGGACGCTGGTCAAAGAAATTATGGAAGGTGTTTGGGAGCTCAAAGTGCCGCTCAAGGTGAACCTGGCTGTGGGCGATAACTGGACCGAAGCCCATTGAGTTATCGCCTGCAGACGATTAGGCGCTTTCTTCATCTGAAGAAGAATTCGTGCTTCGCTCGACCGTTTCGCGGACGGTGTCGTAAATGTTTTTAAAAGAATCCGTGAAACCGGCCGGGGATATCCGACCGCCCTCTATAAATTTGACAACAATTTCTTTCGTTGCTCTTAAAACCTGTTCGTCTATTGAGGCCATCTAATCTCTCCTTTTTTTAAATGAAAATTAATACGAAGATCAAATTATGGAAACTGACAACTCCTTAATCATATTTAAGAAATCATCAAAATATGAGCTAGATATAAAGGATGAAAATCATTTTATCGTATTAATTTCCACCCTTCGGGCGAGCCGGAGGCTTCCATCTGCTGCGTTATTCAGGGCGAAGCATAGTTCACTATCGCTTCGCCCTGAAATGCCTTGCATATGAAAGCCTCCAACCCGTTCAAAATGTGATATGAAAATTAAAACCTGTCTCAAAAATGCATCTACAGTTCTTGAGTTGAGCCCGTTGCCCGTTAGCCCGCAAGAAATAGAATCAGACATTTTTCTGAGTAAAACCGGCTCAACCGGCTCAACGGGCTAAACCGGCCAACCTGATTACGTAATCACCTATTTTTAAGATAGGTTCAAGAAGCCAACAACTGAAAATAATCACTCAGAATAGGGATGATTTGACATCGCAAAAATTATTTTTTATTTAAAACGATCGATAAGATCAACTGATTTTGTGAAAACCCTTTCTATAACACAGGCTAAACAAAACTTGAAAATGGTTGCGGATAAAAATATGAAAATGAAGCACTTCATTTCTAAATTAATTTGTAAGTGGCGGAATATTCTTTTTTGGACGGTTTTGTTTGGGATTGTCAGCATGGCCTTTGTGAATTGTTCCTATCGGGAAACCGTGGATAAAACCACGAAAACGTTGACCAAAACAACGCAGAAAATTAGGCGCAACATTCGATTTTCAGATGACGACCTTCAGCGCATAGCGGCAGTCGTCGGCTTTGAAAATAAATCACTGTTTCGCGCCCAAGATTTTACCCAACTGTTTCGCAAAGGTATTCCTGAATATCTGAACAGCGAATGCGATGATGTCAGTGTCGTGCAATCAAGTGCAGATGAAAATATGATAGGACTTGAGCAACTGCCAAGGCTCGAAAACGGCGAGGTGGACAATTTTTCTTTGGTGCTGATTGGCAGGCAGCTGGGCTTAAACGCGATTGTCACCGGCAGCCTGGACGATATTGGTATTCTGGATGAACTGCGAGGCATGATCTGGAAAGATACCCATCATCTGATTCAGATACTGGTCAGTATCGAGGTTTATGATACTGAGAGCGGCGGTAAAATTCTGGATGAGAGTTTCAGTCGCAAAGTCGAAATTGAAGATCTGGACTATGAATTAATGCGGTCTGAAGGCAAACTGATGTTGCCCGATTTGAATGAAACCCTGACAGATCTGCTTGCCGAAATCGGTGAAACCATCTGCTGGGCAATCGAGGATCAGCCTTGGAATGGGTTTGTTATCGCTGTTGAAGATGATACCATCACCATTTCATCGGGAAGCGCTGCCGGACTTTCACCAGGGGATGAATTCAATGTTTTTGATACCAGCAGAGTTTTGAAAGGTGTGTCCGGCCAGCAGTTTTTTGTCCGCGGACAAAAAATCGGTGAAATTAAAATTACCGAAGTTGAACCCAATAAGGCCAGGGCGGTCATTATCACCAATCGAGGGATTAAGCCTGGCAGTTCGATTAGAGTAAAGTAATTGAATCGGTTTAGCCGGTTTGCCCGTTGGCCCGTTGGCCCGTTGTGCCCGAAGATTATAAATCATAAGAATCCTTGTTTTAACCGGCTAACGGGAAACCGGCCAACCGGCTCAACCGGTAAATATGGAATCACAGGAGACTTCTAAGAAAAATTTGATAGAAAGCGACTAACTCGATTGTAAAGAGCTTTGGTACGCTTCAATTCGCTGCAGGGCTTCGGCCTGGGTTGAAATGTGATTTATCGATTTGCGAAATTGGCTGCTGTTTCGGAGGCCCTTGGCAAACCAGCATAGACGACTCCGCATCATTCGACACGCAATTTCTTCACCAAAATATTTTACGGATTCCCGCAGGTAGCGTTTCATAATGTCAAATCGCTGGTCCAGGTCGATCCTGGGTTCGGACTGCCCTTGCATGCGGGCCAGCACGTGGGAAAAAATCCATGGATTGCCGATGGCCATCCTGCCGATCATAACCGCATCACACCCGGTTTGTGCCAACATGTCTATTGCATCCTCAGCACTGAAAATATCACCGTTGCCGATAACAGGAACGGATACTCGTTTTTTTAATTTTTTGATAAGGGTCCAGTCTGCGCGGCCGCTAAACCCCTGGGTGGCGGTGCGGGGATGAATGGCAATTGCATCGACGCCGCAGGATTCTGCGATTTTTGAAATTTCAAATGCCTGATGGCCCGTTGGATCCCAACCGCTTCTTAACTTTATCGTCAGCGGTATCATCACCGCTTTACGAACTGCCCGGATGACGGCCGCAGCCGTATCGGGCGTCCGCATCAGTGCAACACCGGAGCCAGTTTTCGTAATTTTTCTAACGGCGCAACCAAAATTGATGTCAATAACATCTGCGCCCGATGATTGCACTATACATGCTGCTTCTGCCATCACTTTTGGTTGTGAACCGAATATCTGCACCGATAACGGCTTTTCTTCCGGCTGACTATCCAGTAATTGCTGGGTTCTGTTGGAGCCGTTGACCAGCCCATGCGCACTGACCATTTCCGAACAGACCAAGGCACAGCCGGCTTCTTTGGCCATTAACCGAAAAGGTAAATTGGTGATGCCGGCCAGGGGCGCCAAAATGGTTTTGTTTTCAAGTTTTACCGATCCAATGTTCATATTTAATATGTCAGTTGTTTGTTGTCCGTTGTCCGTAGAGAGGCGATTCTGAATTTATAGCATTAAATCGGTCAACGGACAACTGACGACGGACGACTGACTTATTTTAAGGTGGGGTTGGCATAGCAAAACAAACAATTATGATAGCAGGGGTGCTGGTGGTAAACGCCAATATCGACAGATACTTTACAGCCGCATCCTTTTTGGATGCGCTGGCCGCTGTCCCTATGTAAGGAAAGATTACCGCCGAAAAGCGTTTTCAACAGGTCATTGTCGATACAAGCGCTTTGCGTGACAGATGTGTTTTTTGGCAATTCATCCAAAATATCCTTTTCACAGCAAAGCATCAGCTTTATCTGATGCGCAGCAACTGTTTTTTCCATTTTTAGAATAATTTGCCGCTTTTTTTTCAAAGGCGGATCTGTGAACGAAAAACCCGGCAGGTGGGCAAGGCGTTTTTGAATTTTGCGGTAGGGATCCATAAAGCTGGTTATGCAGCGTTTGATTCCAATATCGGCTGCCTTAGCGGCGATGCACTTTAGATGGCTGAGATTGTTTTGGGTCTTACCATCACCAAGTTCGAAAAAACAGATGGGATCAAACCGCCAGTTGATCGCTTGGGGGCCGAATTGGTCGCCAAGCTGTTCGAGCTGGTCCAGGCGATCATCCAAAGGAGGAACTTGCGGCTCAAGCAGTTCGTTTGGTGTGTTTACGGTAAAATTGAAGAAAAGCCGGTAGCCGGCGCCTTGCAGCTTTTGACCATAGCTGTATTTTAAAAACTGACTGAAATCTTTGGACCAGAAAACGATGGTGTGAACATCATCCGGGGTGGCGGAAACTTTTTTAACATTCCGGTTGAACGGGTTGACAATTTCAAAAAAACCGCTCTCAATGCGTTCCATAAACCATGGCATATAAAATGCCGGAATATCGGTTCGTCTGGACGCA
>JASFEV010000257.1:0-6598 GCA_050124655.1 Desulfobacterales bacterium | reverse complement strand
AAAGATCGGGCCCACCAAAGCCGGACTGTTCATTAATTTTGTTCCGATCAGTGCAATTTTACTGGCTTTCTTTTTGTTGGACGAACCGGTAACCTTTTCTTTGCTGATCGGCGCATTACTAGTCACCACCGGGGTGTATTTAACGAACCGGCCGTGAGATGCTTTGCGTGTGGCTGTGACATGTGCTTCAGTTCAGCTCGCCATGTAAGAGCGGATAAATTTTTCACGATCTTCATTTTACTCTCGTCTTTGATCTTTTTTTTTCTCGAGGATGTATTATAGTTTCATATACTGATTTGATCTAAATGTATTTCTGAATTATCAGAAGTTAACCAAATTGTATAGAGACAATAATTTAGTGTTAGAGGAGGCATTATGGATCTCAAGGATTATTTTGAAAATTCGAAGGGTGTGGGCGTACTGGCGACCGCCGATAGCGACGGCAAGGTCGATGCGGCAATTTATGCCAGACCCCATTTTATGGAAGATGGCACACTGGCCGTTATCATGCGCGACCGTCTCTCCCACCACAATCTTCAGTCCAATCCCCACGCCACTTTTTTGTTTATGGAGGAAGGTCCCGGTTATAAAGGCAAACGGCTGTTTATGACCAAGGTGAAAGAAGAACAAGATACGGAGCTTTTATATTCCCTGCGTCGACGACAATACCCGAACGACAGCGAAGAGGCCAAATTTTTGGTATTCTTTAAGCTGGACAAGGAGCTGCCGCTTGTTGGGGCCGGTAAATAATTTCTGTTGATATCCACAAAAAAAAGTCACAGAGGCTGCTTATGGAAACATCAGCAGAGGTCCAAAACCGTCTGCGGAATCTTTTCGAGTCGCAAAGACTAGCTGTTGTCGCTACCCAGAACGGCGGACAACCCTACGCCAGCCTCGTGGCCTTTGTGGCCACTGATGATTTGCGGCATCTTTTCTTTGTCACGGGGAGAACCACGCGTAAATTCTCAAACATGTTATCCGATTCACGTGTGGCGGTTTTAGTGAACAGCAGTGTGAACCAGGAGTCCGACTTTCATGAAGCGATTTCCATAACCGCCACCGGAATCGCCGAGGAAATAAAGGATCCTGAACGTCGGGATATCCTCAAACTTTACCTGTCCAAACACCCGTACTTAGAAGATTTCGCCAAATCACCCTCCTGTGCGCTTATCAGGGTAACCGCTCGATCATATTACATGGTACAGAATTTTCAAAACGTGATGGAGTTTCATATTGACCGATGACCTGGATCATATCGACTGAAAATATCCAGCAGGAAGACGGGCAGCGGGTCGGCGGCAAGGGATACGCCCTGGCATTGTTGGCTAAAGGCGGTTTTGCCGTTCCCAAAACCCTCTGTGTGACGAGTCAAACCTACCAGGAGTATGTTCGCCGGACCGGTTTGCGTGAGCGCATTTTGCTCGAGCTCAATCGGAAATCATTCAAAGATATGCGCTGGGAAGAAATCTGGGATTGTGCCACCCGCATCCGCAATATGTTTCTGCGTAAACCGATTCCAGCTGACATATCCGGTCAACTTAAGCAGGCCATTCATGCTGCCTTCCATGACAAGGCCGTCGTGGTGCGATCGTCGGCACCCGAAGAAGATGATGCCGTGTCCTCCTTTGCCGGCCTGCATGAATCCTATGTCAATATTCAGGGCACTGATGCCATCCTGGAACACATTTCCAAGGTCTGGGCATCTTTATGGTCTGATGCGGCGTTGCTATATCGCCAGGAAATCGGCCTGGATGTCACCAAGAGCGCCATGGCAGTGGTTATTCAGGAAATTATCGTTGGTGATAAATCGGGGGTGGCTTTTTCCAAAAATCCCAACGACACATCCCAGGGGGTGATCGAATCCGTCTATGGTCTCAATCAGGGACTTGTGGATGGCGCGGTTGAGCCCGATCGATGGATACTCGACCGCCAGAAGAAGACAATCATTTCCCACACCCCGGCCGAGCGCACGCATTGGGTGATTGCCGGTGAGTCCGGTGTTCGACTCGATGCCCTGCCGGAGAAATTGGCGAATTTGCCGCCACTGAACACTCAAGAGGCCCGTCATGTTTTTGAGCTGGCGCTCAAAGCCGAAAATTATTTCAAATCCCCGCAGGATCTGGAATGGACCATTCGTCAAAAGGATCTGGTTGTGCTGCAATCCCGCCCGATCACCACGCTAGCACCGCAAAAAAATGGTGACAGCCGCAGCTGGTACCTGAGCCTGCACCGCAGCTTTGAGAATCTCAAACACCTGCGTGACAAGATTGAAAATGAGCTGATACCGGCCATGATTGCGGCAGCAGATAAAATGGCCCGACGGGATCTCAGCAAGCTGTCTGATCAGGATCTGGCGGCAGAGATCAATCATCGCTGGGAGATCAATCAAAAGTGGACCAACATCTACTGGGAAGAATTTATCCCCTATGCCCATGGGGTTCGACTGTTTGGACAAATATATAATGACGCCATGCATCCGGAAGATCCATATGAATTTATCGATCTGCTGACCCACACCGAAATGGCCAGTTTGGAACGAAATCAAATGTTAGCGGATCTGGCAAACCGGATTGGCAACAACCCTTCCCTGGCCAAAGCGCTACATGAAGGTCAAACGGAGAACCTTGATCCTTTGTTTTTAGAGGCGGTGAATCGATTCGTTGAAAAATTTGGTGACCTGACCTGTGCGGTGACCGGCGGCACCCAGTGTGAACAGGCACCGGATGGGCTTTACAAGATTTTGCTCGAAATGGCTGCTCATCTGCCTACCGAAGCCGATCGGCAACCGATGAAAGATAAGGAAGCCCTGCAACAAAAATTCCTAAGTATGTTTGAAGGTGAACAGAAAAAAACGGCTGTTGAGCTTTTGGATCTTGCCCGCAGCAGTTATCAGCTGCGCGATGATGATAATATATACCTGGGTAGAATAGAAGCCCAGCTGCTGGCGGCCGTACGCGAGGCCAGACAGCGGATTGATGCTCGCCTTCATGGAGGATCGAACAAAAAAATTGCCGCTGAACTGCTTAAAGTGGTTGAAAGCCTGGATCATCGACCACAGTTTCAGCCGCCCTACCAGCAAAAACCCGAGAACGGATTTGTGATTCAAGCCCGGCAGCTAATCGGCCAGCCCGCCGGGCCGGGTTTGGCCAAAGGGCCCGCCCGGGTGATAGAGCAAACCGCCGATCTGGCCGAATTCAAGTACGGTGAAATATTAATCTGTGATGCCGTGGATCCGAACATGACCTTTGTGGTGCCGCTGGCAGCCGGAGTCGTGGAGCGCCGGGGCGGCATGCTGATTCATGGTGCCATCATCGCCAGAGAATATGGCTTGCCGTGCGTCACCGGCATTCCCGATGCCACCAGGCTCATCCGTAATGGCGATGAAGTGACGGTTGATGGGTATCTGGGGATTGTAACGATCGGCTCAGCAGAATTGTAAGGTTCTCTTCAGATGGATGCGAAATGCGCCTGCTGGACGCCATCAAGTAAAAGAAAAGACCTGATTTTAACACAAATAACATCCGCGTCGGGATGCTGCATAAAGCTATCCAGGTGAGGATGGGCTTGTAGAAGCTTTGCGGCCACCTGTTTGCGTTTCTGCAAATTTTCAATTCTACAGAAAATTCCCTCTACCGTCAGCGCTTTGGCCGCCGAGCGGGGGGATTTTTCGCGGGTATCGATCAGCAGGCTGACCGCTGGGTTTTGCATCAGATTTTTGTACTTGGTGCTGTTTTTGTGAGTCACCATGTAAATTTCTTCGCAATTGGCATCGGTGACATAGGCCATCAGTGAGCAATACGGTTTTTGGCCGGCAACGGTGGCCAAAACACACATGTCTTTCTGTTTGGCAAGGGCTTTCATCTCGGTGAGCATAGACCCATCCTTTAAACAAGCGCAGATTTTATCTTGATCTTATTGCCTATCACATTTACTGTGCTAAGAAAATTAAAATTATGACCTGAATTTAGCATGAAAATTAATGCGAAGTAGAGATTGCCATTAATCACAGCACGTCAAGCAAATTATAGGAGTACAAATAAATCGGAGGCGTATTATGAATGAGCGAGTTCGATTGGGTATCAGCTCCTGTCTTCTGGGCAATGCGGTTCGCTGGAACAGTGGTCACAAAATGGATCGCTATCTGACCCGCACCTTGGGCCAATTTGTGGATTATGTTCCGGTCTGCCCGGAAGTCGAAGCCGGTTTCGGCGTCCCGCGGGAATCCATGCGCCTGGTGGGGGATCCGGAAAATCCGCGTTTGATTACCTTTAAGACCAAAACCGATAACACCGATCAAATGTTGACCTGGGCCCGCAAGCGTGTGAAAGAATTGGAAAAGGAAGATCTGCATGGCTTTATTTTCAAAAGCGACTCCCCCAGCAGTGGTATGATCCGGGTAAAGGTCTACACCGAAAAGGGGATGCCGGTCAAAAATGGGGTGGGTATGTTTGCCAGGGAATTTATGGACCATTTTCCCCTCATTCCGGCGGAAGATGATGGGCGGCTGCACGATCCCAAAATCAGAGAAAATTTTATCGAGCGCATCTTTGCCCTGCAGCGCTGGCGCCAGACGATTAGCAATGGCAAAAATATGGGTAACCTGGTGGATTTTCACACCCGCAACAAGCTTTTAATTCTTTCCCACAGCCAAAAACATTCGCGGCTGATGGGCAAGCTGGTGGCAGCCGGCAAACAGATGCCGATGGATGAGTTATACGCCCAATATGAGGCTTTGCTGATGGAAGCCCTGGCGCTCAAAACCACACCCAAAAAGAATATGAATGTGTTGCAGCATTTAATGGGATATTTCAAGAAACAGCTGTCGCGGGATGAAAAGCAGGAGCTGCTGGAGGTGTTCGACCAGTATCGTCAGGAGTTCGTCCCGCTGGTGGTGCCGATTACGCTGATCAACCACTTTGTGCGTAAATACGATCAGCAGTATTTAAAATTGCAGACCTATTTGAATCCACATCCTGTAGAACTAAAACTCCGAACCCACGTTTGAATCGGATTGACGCCTTACCCTCGGGCAAAATCTGGCATTTTAAAACCCATTCAGGGTGTTTTTTAAAAAAATCGGGTCAAATTTCGATTGGATTGGCGGAGCTTAAGTTTAATACACACGTCTAATTCACTTGGGAATGATGGCGTGCTGGAGCAAATTTAGATTGGAGTACTGGAGTGATGGAGTAGTGGAGTACTGGAGCATATTTGGATTGGAGTAATGGAGTAGTGGAGTACTGGAGTAGTGGCTTAAAGATGGCACCCACGCAGCAAGTTCAAGAACTCCTTCCAACACTCCAACACTCCAGTACTCCTCCTTATGAACTGAGACTAAAATGAATTCTACCTTCAATGATCGTTGGAGGACTGTGAGATGACTTCCCAACCCATCCTGGTGACTGGGGCCACAGGTTACGTTGGCGGGCGGCTGATACCGGCGTTGCTTGAGGCCGGTTATTGGGTCAGGGCCATGGGCCGGTCGCTGGATAAGCTCGCATGCCGTCCGTGGGCCCATCATGAACAGATTGAACTGGTGCAGGGTGATGTGCTGGATAAGGCTTCCCTGAAAGAGGCGGCCAAAGGTTGCCGGGCCGCATATTATCTGGTGCACTCCATGATTGCCCAAAAGAAAAAATTTGCCGAAGCCGATCGCACGGCTGCCCGCAACATGGTCGCTTCAGCTGCATCCGAAGGTTTGGCAAGAATTATTTACCTGGGCGGTCTGGCAGAGGCGCAGGACACCGCTTTGAGCAAACATTTGCAATCGCGCATCGAGGTGGCCGATATCCTCCAATCCGGGCCGGTGCCCACCACCGATTTGCGGGCGCCGATGATCTTAGGATCCGGCAGCGCCTCGTTTGAGATTTTGCGCTATCTGGTGGAGCATCTGCCGGTGATGACCACACCCCGCTGGGTGTTCTCGCTCAATCAGCCGATTGCCATTCGCAATGTGGTTTACTATCTGGTGGAATGCCTGGCGCACGAGGAAACCACCGGAGAGACCTTTGATATCGGCGGCCCGGATGTTTTGACCTACCGTAAACTATTGGATATCTACGCTGAAGAAGCCCATCTTCGCAAACGCTGGGTCATACCGGTGCCGGTCTTGACACCGACCCTGAGTGCTTACTGGATTCATCTGATCAGCCCGGTTCCGGCATCGATTGCCCTGCCGCTGACCGAAGGCCTGACCAGCGCGGCGGTATGCAGCGAAAATCGCATCCAGTCCATTATCCCGCAAAAGCTTTTGAGCTGCCGGGAAGCCATTCGGCTGGCGCTGGATCGGGTCCAGCAACAGCAATTGGATAGTTGCTGGGCGGATGCCGGAGAACTGATTGAACCTGAGTGGGCCCATTGCGGTGATGCGGACTGGGCGGGGGGCACGATCCTGAAATGCGGCTATCGCGCCATAATCAACGCTCCGGCTGAGACACTCTGGGATCTGATCCACAAAATCGGCGGTCACCAGGGCTATTATTTTGGCGATACCCTCTGGCGATTGCGCGGCTGGATCGATCGCTTGGCCGGCGGTCCGGGCCTTGGCCGGGGAAGCGCTAACCAGGCCGGTCGGTCGGTGGGCGAGGCGGTGGATTTC
>JASFEV010000256.1:0-6755 GCA_050124655.1 Desulfobacterales bacterium | reverse complement strand
AGAGACGTTAAGAATGGAAGAACTGATAAGCATTGCCGATCTCAAGGTCAAAACAATAGAAGACTTTTTCGCTGATCAAAAAAGGCACATTCGGATTGCACAGGAACGCCCAACACTTAAAAAATATGCTGCCGAGCTAGCAGCTTTTTCGAGCGACTTTTCCAATCCGGTTTATGAAAGCATCAAAGACAAACTTGATCAGGTGTTTCAGATATATCAACCGGTTTATGATTTCAAAAATGTTATTCTAGTAAATCCGACCGGAAGAATCGTTTACGTTTTGGATCAATCTTCGGCTCCGGGACTACTTGGCACGATCAAACCGGACCTGTTGGGGGCATCATTTGATGATGACAAAAACGGAATCCATCTTTCAGATATTGTTGCCAGTAAAGTCGAAACCGGCCGGTTCTCTATGACCATCTCGGCACCGATTCGCACGGATAGGGGTCAGTTTGTCAGCGTGGCCGCTTTTGAGACCGACATGGCCGTTATTTATGAACTCATTCAAAATACGACCGGTTTGGGGAAAACCGGTGAGACTTTGGTCGCCAAAAAAGTCGGGAATCAAGCTTTGTTTCTCAATCCGCTTCGTCATGATCCAGGTGCAGCCTTAAAAAGAAAGGTTGACTTTGGAGAAAGACAAGCAATCCCTATTCAAGAGGCCCTCAAAGGCAACAATGGTAGTGGAATATCTGTGGACTACCGCGGGCAGGAAGTTATCGCAGCCTGGCGATACATTCCTGAACTGGACTGGGGGATGGTGGCCAAGATCGATATTGCGGAGGCCTTTGAGCCCGTCACCACGTTACGAGATTTTGCGCTCATCCTTTCAATTGCTGCCATTGTGCTCAGCGTCTGTGTCGCATTCGTTATTGCCAAGTCCCTGTCTGATCCGATTCAGGCCTTGCAGCAAGGTGTGGAAGAAGTCGGTCGAGGCAATTTAGATCATAAAGTCGCAACTGATGCCAGAGATGAAATCGGACAGCTGGGGCAAGCATTCGACCAAATGACGCAACAGCTACTGGCCGTGACAGCTTCAAGGGATGAGCTGGATAGAGAAATAAAAAAACGCCGGAAGGTTGAAAAACAACTCCAAAAAAGTATGAATGAGGTGGGCGAGCGGATCAAAGAGCTGGATTGCCTTTTTAAGATATCCCGTCTGGTGGAAAGACGACAGCTGGCTTTAGAGGAAATTCTCCAGGGGATAGTTGATCTCATTCCACCGGCCTTTCAGTACCCAGAAATAACCTGTGCTAAAATTATTACAGAAAATCAACAATTCAGCACCGGCAATTTTGAAGAAACCCAATGGATGCTCAGCCAGGCTATCGTGATCCTTCCAAATACGGTTGGCACTTTGGCTGTTTATTATCTCAAAGAAAGACCGGAAAAAGATGAAGGGCCTTTTTCAAAAGAAGAAAGGAATCTGATCGATACGATTGCCGAGCGAATTGGACGCATCATAGAGCGCAATCGAGCGCAAACAGCTTTAGTCGAAAGCGAAAAACGCTTTCGTGAATTAGTGGAGCATTCCTTAACGGGCATATCGATCATTCAAGATGGCCGAATCATTTATCAGAACCCCAAGCAGGAAAGATTGCTGGGTCCGTTACCGCGACCCATCAAAATAGCAGACACGGAGTCCATCCACCCGGACGATGTTAAAAAAGTAAATGCTTTTTATAAAAGCGTCAGCACAGGGAAATTGTCCATCGGTGCTACGGATTTCAGATTTTATCCACCCGGCGGAAAAATCAGCCACAGCAATATGAAATGGGTTCACTGCCAGGCCAGCCGGATAAAATTTCAAGGCAAAGATGCGATACTCATGAATATGATGGATATGACCAAGACCAAAGAGCTGGAATATCTTTTGACCATCCAGGATAAGATGGCTTCTTTAGGTCGGGTGGCAGCCGGAATTGCCCATGAAATTCGCAACCCCCTTTCGGGAGTCAATATCTATCTGAACACGCTCAAAAAGCTTCATCACCGGGAGGGGACGGAAGAAAAGGTTGAGCAAATATTGAAACAAATTCAATCGGCATCTATAAAAATTGAATCCGTTATTCGCAGGGTTATGGATTTCGCCAAACCCGGCGAACCGAAGTTGGGGTTAATTGATATCAATGAACCCATCACAGATGCGATCAACCTTACTGGCGTGACAATGCGAAAAAGCGGCATAATAGTTGAGAAATCATTAGCAAATGATCTGCCACGCTCATATGCTGATAGAAATTTAATCGAAGAGATCGTTTTAAACCTTTTAAACAATGCTTCTGAAGCCATGAAAGCCATGGAAGGGGGTAAAAAAGTTGAAATCGCCTCGTTTGCTAAAGACGACCACATTATTATCCAGATCTCTGACTCAGGCCCTGGTGTCCCGCAGGAAATCAGAGATAAAATATTTGACCCCTATTTTACCACCAAACACGAGGGGACCGGCATCGGGTTGAGTTTATGTCACCGAATCATCAACGATCACGGTGGAACCTTAACGGTAGCGGACAGCCACTTGGGAGGAGCGGAATTTCGGGTCGAAATTCCAATTCAAGAAAATAAAAACCATTAGGCAACCGCTATCCCAAAATCAGGAGCGCGCTATGATTAAATTTTCCATATATGTCATAGATGACGAACAAACCATACGTGACGGCATCACGATGACCCTTGAGGCCGACTATCAGGTAAAATCTTTTGCAGAAGCAGAACCCGCCATTGATGCGTTGGAGGCGGGTCCCCCGGATTTAATTTTGCTTGATGTCGGTTTGCCAGGGATGGATGGGATTGAGGCCCTTCGGCAAATCAAATCTTCACATCCGGATATTCTGGTCATCATGATCACCGCCTATGAAGCGGTTGACACGGTGATATCGGCCATGAAACTGGGTGCCTACGACTATGTGATCAAGCCGCTTCATATGGACGGATTGGAGGTCACCATACGCAATGCCCTGGATTCGATCAGACTGAAAAAAGAAATTCAACAGCTCCAGGAAAAGCATCTCCAGGAAAACATCCCGTGTTTTATCAGTGAAAGCAATGCCATTCAAGATGTGATGGATTTTGTCCAGATGGTGGCCAAAAGCCCGGACACGCCGGTGCTCATCATGGGCGAAACCGGGACCGGCAAAGAACTGATCGCCAGCGCCATTCACTACAACAGCCCGAATTTCAAAGCGCCCTTTGCCACTGTCAATTGCGCGGCCATCCCCAAGGACCTGATCGAAAGTGAGCTTTTCGGTTATGAAAAAGGCGCCTTCAGCGGTGCCGGGGCATCCGGTAAAAAAGGGTTAATTGAAGAATCGGCGAATGGTACCCTGTTTTTGGATGAAGTTGGCGATCTGAGCCTCGAGGCCCAGGCCAAGCTTCTCAGGTTTCTAGAGCTCGGTGAATTTTACAAAGTCGGGGGGACCAAAAAATTGCACATTAAAACCCGTTTGATTTCGGCCACCAACAAAGATCTGAATAAAATGATCACGGACGGTCTGTTTCGAAACGATCTGTATTTTCGGCTAAGCGTCATCAAAGTCCAAATACCGTCATTAAACGAGCGGCCGGACGATATTATTCCCCTGGCGAAATATTTTCTGCAACAATTCAGTGATAAGTTTGGCAAAAAATTTAGCGAAATCTCCGCTGAAGCCCAAAATGCCTTATTAGCTCATGACTGGACCGGCAATGTGCGGGAGCTAAAAAACATCATCGAAGGTGCGGTGCTGACGTCAAAAGGACCCAAGCTTAGTTTGAAGAAACTGGGGTTGGAATCAAAGAATGCGCATCGTAAACTGGCGGTAGTCAAAAATGCGAGCGGGCCGGCGCCTCTGCCGCCCGAAGGGATAAATTTAACCGAGCGGCTTCAGGATTTTGAAAGACACTATATCGAACAGGCCCTTAAAATGGCCAAAGGAAATGAAAGTAAAGCGGCCAAACTGTTGAATATAAACCATCACACTTTCCGCTATCGCCGGAAAAAATTATTTCATAAATAGTTATGCCTGCCGGCCAATGAGGCCTAATAAAAATTTCAAGTCATAAAATGATCATACCGAACATCTATTGGCACGTTATATGCTTTCGAGAAAATGGGTGCACGCATGAAGGTTTGAATCCCAATAATATAAACAGGCGCTAACGTCAATAGGACGCCACATTGAAGTGGCAAAATGGCTGCTAATCTTCACAGAGTGCTTTATGCTACGGATCTTTCCGCAGCTTCAAAAGATGCAATTCAATACGCCATTGACTATGCCGTTGAAAAAAATGCAACCTTGATTGTATTTCACGTCGTTAATCAAAGATCGATTACCTTTTCGAAAATACTGGCCACTTTATACAATGAAGGCGATGAGTACCACATTCGAAAAGAAAAAGTGGACACTGCATTAAAGCGCATGGAAACTCTCCTGGGGATATATCCGCAAAAAGAGCTCAATAATCCTCTCGAGCACATAAATAGAATTGAATACCTTGTTGTTCACTATGGAAAGGTAGCCGAAGAAATTGTGCAAAAAGCCCATCAATGGGGATGCGAAGGAATCATCTTAGGGCCCCGCAGAAAATGGTTTTTAGGCCGCATCTTTTTACCCAGCGTAGCTCGCATGGTGCGGCGCAGGTCGAATGCCTCAGTGCATATAATCAAAAAACCAAAGGGCGTAAGTTTATAATTCCAATCACTAAATGAATATTTTTTCTAAATTTTGCTAAATAAGAATTAGCAATTTTTCTAATTTACACCCCCACAGACCTTCTATAGCGAAGAGCCACCAGCCCAATCTTCTAAAATCACACATGTTTTTTGCTTAGTGACTGCTGGCATATTTTGTGCTCTCACAAATCGCTGAAAGAAAAAAATAAAATGAGACGAATTAAAATTCACCCAACAGGCGAAGGCAGAAGATCTTTAATTGAAATTGTTATGAAATCGGAAAAACAAAGAAATGGGTAAAACATTTCAAAGACCCGCAGCGCTCTCGGATCGGATTACCCATTACTGTCCGGGCTGCACCCATGGTGTGGCGCATCGGTTGGTCGCTGAAGTCATTGACGAGCTGAATATCCGGGACCGCACGGTCGGTATCGCCCCAGTGGGCTGCGCTGTTTTAGCCTATAATTATTTTACATTTGATTTTCAGGAAGCCGCCCACGGCCGGGCCCCGGCCATGGCCACCGGTATCAAACGGGTTCGACCCGACCTGATGGTGTTTACCTATCAGGGGGATGGGGATCTGGCGAGCATTGGGACTTCAGAAATTATTCATGCGGCCAACCGGGGTGAAAAGTTTACGGTCATCTTTATCAATAATGCAGTTTATGGAATGACCGGCGGGCAGATGGCGCCGACGACATTGCCGCAGCAAAGGACAACAACTTCACCTCAGGGGCGAAATGTGGACGAGGTGGGGATGCCCATGAAAATGGCTGAAATCCTTGCTGCCCTGAAAACACCGGCATATATCGCCCGGCAATCGCTCATCAAACCTAAATACATTGTCAAAGCAAAGAAAGCAATTAAGAAGGCTTTTACCTGCCAGGTGCAGCATCGAAGTTTTAGCTTCGTCGAATTGATCAGCACCTGTCCGACCAACTGGGGATTAACACCGGTAGAAGCAGTCAAATGGGCCGAAGAGAATATGCATGCATATTATCCATTGGGCGAGTTCAAGACACCTGAAGAGTCGACTAAAGCTCCAAAACAGGCCTCTTAGCAAAAAAGGATCAAAACAATGAAAATATCCGTTTGCGGCAAGGGCGGCAGCGGTAAAAGCACAGTGGTCAGTTTACTGGCCAATGCCGCTCAGGCCAGAGGTTTCAGAACACTGGTAGTCGATTCCGATGAATCGAATTCCGGGCTTTTTCGAATGCTTGGTTTTGCTAATCCCCCCATACCGCTGATGACCCTTGTCGGAGGCAAAGAAGGTATCAAAGAAAAAATGAATCAACCATCTATCTTATCTGAAACTGAAATCGCCATGGATCAAATTCCGCATCCTTATATCAACAAGCAAAATGGTCTTTGGATGGTTAGCATTGGGAAGATTCTTCAAGCACTTGAAGGTTGTGCCTGCCCCATGGGCGCTCTGAGTCGCGAGTTTCTGAATAAACTGCGTCTTGATGAAAACGAAATCGCCATTGTGGATATGGAAGCCGGTGTTGAACATTTCGGTCGAGGGCTGGATACCGGCATAGACAGTGTTGTGCTCGTGGTGGAACCGTCCTATGAGTCACTGTCACTTTCTGAAAAAATAAAAGATCTCGCCACGGGCATGCGGAAAAGCTTATGGGCGGTATTAAATAAAATTGATTCAGATAGTCTGGGTTCTAAACTCGAGAAGGAGTTGAAAAATAGAGACATCGAAACAATCGGTGTCATCTCCTACGACCGCGGCATATTCACCGCCGGTCTTACAGGCAATCCGGTTCGTCATGTTCAATCCATCCGGAAGGCGGAAAAGATTTTAGACCGCCTGCTGTCAAAAATGAAAAATAAGGACAGGGAGTAAACATGTGTCTCAGCACGGTCTATGTCCAAGTCAAAGGCCAGCGGCAAAAAGTGATGCAAGATGTCGCTAAAATGGAATTTTGCAATGAAGGCTATCTGCTGATCGGACTGCTCGGCGATCAAAAAACGGTAGACGGTCAAATTACGAAAATTGATTTTATCGACGATCATTTGGTTATCCTGGAATCGGAAGAATAAAGTGGCACAACAATGATTCCTTGGCCCAAAGGAGGTATCAATATCGCAT
>JASFEV010000255.1:0-6838 GCA_050124655.1 Desulfobacterales bacterium | reverse complement strand
CATTGGTCAAGCGGGTCACCAGGCGGCCGACCGGGTTGCGCGTAAAAAATTCAATCGCCAGACGTTGTACATGGTTGAAAAGCTTCATCCTTAAATCATGCATGATCATGTGACCGCAGTACTCCATAATCATTTTCTGGCTAAAATTGAGGATGAAACTAAAAAAGATAATGGCCAAGAAAATGAGCGTCATTTTACCCAGACCGACAACGTCATTTTGACGCAACAGGTGCAGATCGGATTTTGCTAGCCTTCCCAGATCATCGAATGAAATTATGGCTGATTGGCCTTCCCATTGAAACAAAGCGCCATATTTTTCAGCAACCTCTCGTTGCCGGGCGTCATTGAGGTCCGCCTTCAGGAATCGTTTTTGTGTCGGGTCGGTTCGCGAAGCTGCTGATTTTGTCAGCCCTGCATGCGGAACGATATAGCGGTCAATGGCGACCTTGGTTACATATGGCAGTGCCAAGTCCAGGGCCGTTATGCCTAACACCAAAAGAATGGAATAAACAATGAGCTTCTTGTAGGCGCTCACAAATGGGAACAACCTTCTCAACAATTTGAGATCATAAGGTTTGCCTAGCTGTGTTTCTTCGAAATATCCATAATCAGGATGCATTGAGGTCCTCTTCCAATTCCTGCAGGTGAAATGCTCGGGCGTAATATCGATCGGACGCGATCAACTCCCGATGGGTGCCTTGTTCGATTATTTTTCCTTTCTCAAGGGCGATGATTTGATCTGCAAAACGAACAGCAGAAATTCGATGGGATACGATGATGATCGTTTTTTGGCCAATCATGGGTTTGAGCGTCTCGATAATGGCATTTCCGGTGGCCAGATCGACTTGGCTGATGGGATCATCCAGAATGAGTATCCTGGCGTTCTGATTAAGGGCGCGGGCCAAAGCGATACGCTGCTTTTGACCGCCGGATAGGATCACTCCCTTTTCACCGACAATGGTGTCATAGTCATTCGGCAAAGCCTGGATCGTATCGTAAAGTGCGGCTTTTTGGGTAACCTTTTGCAGCTGGGATTCTGCAATCAATGGATCATCAAACGTGATGTTTTCCCTGATGGTACCGGCAAATAAGAAAGGCTCCTGGGGCATGCAGGCTATCTGCGATCTTAAATTGTCAATCTGCAAAGATCGGATGTCATTGCCGTCAACGCGAATGGTACCGTTGGTCACATCATATCGTCTGGGTATCAAGTTCACCAGCGTTGTTTTGCCGCTGCCCGGAGGGCCGACAATGCCGAGAACGGTGCCCGGCTTCACTGTAAAACTGATCCCTGTAAGTGCCTTTGAACTGCCGCCGCCATCCGGTTCATACGCGAAGTCAACGTCTTCAAAATCAATGCGGCCTTCAATCCGATCCAGTTTTTTGGCGTGCTGCTGATCTTTAATTTCGGGGTGGGTCTCCAAAATTTGATTGAGCCGGTCCAGCGAGGCCCGCCCGCGCTGAATCAAGTTGGTGACCCAGCCCAGGGCCATCATGGGCCATGTCAGCAATGCCAGATAGCTGATGAAGGCCACAAAATCTCCGGGTGTGATTGTCTGGGCAATAGTTTGGCGGCCACCCAGATACAGCACAATGGCCAGGCTTAAATTGGTGAACAACAACATCATCGGAAAAAAGGAGCCCACAATTTTCACGAGCCTCAAGTTTTCTTTAACGTACGCTTGCGAGACGGCATCTACACGGGCTGCCGCCTTTTTCTGATGATTGTGCGCCTTGATGATACGAATGCCGGCAAAGCGTTCACGAATGACCTCAGTGAGGTCTGAAAAGGCAGCCTGAACCCGTTGGTACCCCTGGTGCATTTGCTTACTGAAAATTTTGGTGCTGATGGTAATCAATGGCATCGGGATCAGTACAAAAAGGGTTAGGGTGACATTGATATACAGCATAAATCCTATGGCGGCAGCCCCTAGTACAATGGCATCATTAAATGCCACCAATCCCATGCCGGTTGCCATTCGGACTTGCTGAATATCATTGGTGGCATGCGCCATTAAATCGCCGGTTTGGGTGTGATTGAAAAAAGATGCCGAAAGGGTCTGGATATGAGCAAATAGTCGATTGCGCAATCCCTCTTCAACGCGACGCGATGTGCCCAGTAAACAGCGCCGCCAAACATAACGAAATGCGCCAATCAATACGCCAATAACCGCGATGTAGCCCGCATACAGCAACAGCTGGCCCGCTTCGATTTGCAAAGAGGTCAAACCATCAACCGACCACTTGATAATGCGCGGAATAAAAAGCTGCAGCACGTCAACCACAATTAAGCTGAGCAGTCCAATGGCGATTTTCCAACGATTTTCTTTAAAATAAGGTGTGATCAGTGCTATGGATTTCATCGGGTATGCTGCCAACCTGTTAATTTTTCTAACAATTTGAAAATAAACAAAATTCTATCTTTCGTTGACTTCAGTGAAGTCGGTTGTTATTGTAATTTTTATGGAATCAGGATGTATTGTCGAATATATAGACCGTCAAAAGATAATGTGTGCTGTGGTACTTGAAGTCAAGAACCAGCGGCTACGGTTGTTAACGGAAAACAATCGAGAGGTCAACCTTTCCCGCAAGCGACTGCTGCATAAGGACAAAATACGTCTCGATCTCACACTTAGAAGAGATCAGATGGTCGAGGCCTTAAAACAGGTTGTCCGCAAACGCGAAGAACTCATCAATAATATCGATATTCGTGATCTATGGGAAGTGCTTAACGCAGAACAAAATTGGATCGACCTGCCAACCATGACCGAATTTTGTTTTCCGGAAAGTCCCTCTGGGGACCATGAAGCCGCCGTTATGCGGGCAATATTTAACGATCGGCTCTATTTTAAATTTAATCCGGACGGTTTCCGTCCCAACTCTGAAAAACAGGTAGAATTGCTCGCTGCCCAGCGCAAACAGGAGGAACGCAAACGCAGGCTGATTGAGACCGGCGGAAGCTGGCTTAAAAACATGCTCAATTTCGCCGGATCTGTTGATTCCAGCAACGACGGCCTGGATTTTCAGGAATGCAGCGACATCCTGAAATCTTACTATCTTTTTGGCAAAGATAGTAAAGATTATGCGATTGCCAAAGCCATGGTGGCCAAAGCGGATATTAAAAGTGACCAGGAAATTTTTCGAATCCTTGTGAAGCTGGGGGTGTTTGCTGAAAATGAAAATGTCGAGCTGTTGCGCTGCCAGATAAAAGCTGATTTTAACGAAAATGTATTGAATCGGGCGGCGCAGATCGTTAGTTCAAATCCCATTGGTTCTGCCGCTGCAGAGCGCAGAGACCTGTCTCATTTGCCCTTGCTGACCATTGATGGCCAGGGAACGTTGGATTTCGATGATGCCATAAGTATTGCGGAACGCGGTGGTACATGGCAACTGGGAGTTCACATTGCCGATGTGGGCCACTTCATTTCAAAAGGGGATGTTGTTGATCAAGAAGCGCTGGGGCGCGGCAGCTCCATTTATATGCCTGACCAAAAAATTTCAATGCTGCCGTCAGTTCTGGCAGAAGGCCTTTGCAGCCTAAAAGCAGGAGAGTTGCGACCGGCCATCAGCGTTATGATCGATTTGAACCCGCAAGCAGAAGTGGTGCGTTATGAAATTTTGCAGAGCTTGATCAAAGTCAGACACCAGCTAAGCTATTACGATGTCAATACCTATGCAGATGAAAATCGCCAAATTCGCATTCTGAATGATATTGCCCAAAAATTTCGCCAGAAAAGGCTGGATAACGGAGCGGTGCAAATTACGGTGCCGGAGATCAGTATTTGGGTTAGTGAAAACCAGGAAGTCACGGTCAATAAAGTAAACCGAGAGAGCCCGGGAAGAATGTTGGTTTCAGAGCTGATGATTATGGCCAACTGGTTGATGGCAAAATATTTACAGGCGCGGCAACTCCCTGCAATATTCAGATCCCAACGCGAACCCCGAGAACGTCTGTATAAAAATGGCGTCGGTACTCTTTTTCAGAATTGGATGCAACGCCGGCTGCTCAGTCGCTTCCTATTAAATGCCAAACCCGATTCGCACTCGGGTTTGGGATTGGATGCTTATATCACTGCAACGTCGCCGATAAGGAAATATTCAGATCTCGTCAATCAGCGCCAGATTCGAGCAGCTCTGGGATTGGAAACCGCCTATAGCGCCGAACAGATCACTGAAATTATCAAATCCCTTGAGTTGCCGATGAGTTATGTCGGCCGTTTTCAATACACCCGCCATCGGTATTGGCTGTTAAAATTTTTAGAAAATCAAATCGGGCAAAAAGAAGAAGCCATCGTCCTGCATCGGGCCCGCCGCCACTACCAAATCCTTTTAACGCAATATATGCTGGAGTGCGATTTGCCGCTATCGAGCGGGATCGAATTAAAGCCGGAAGATTTGATCCAGGTGACAATTCAAAGGGTTAGTGCAAGGCAGGATGTCATTCAGGTCGCCATCGGCTAATCATTTCCCTTTCTCAATGGCTTTTTTTCGCTGGGCTGCGTTCTCCGTGGGTTTTGCGCCTGCGACGTACTCAAAGTACGCCTTGGCGAAAACCCTTGTGCGGCCTTGCCCACCAAAAAAAATACGCATTTATAAAGGGAAATGATACTTTATTTTTGAATTACTTGACGGCAATGACGGTTACGTGTACGCTCCGCTTCCAATGCGCAGGACGCCTTGCCCTTGGGCCTAATCTGATGTTTTAAAACCACTTCTAATCCAATAAATCTTCTCACTGAGTCGTCACGCCCTAATGATATTTCATTTTTTCATTAATCCATAATTCTACTGATAACCAAAGGGCAGCCCCAACTTAGTTGACATCAGACTCAGATTGGGCTCGTTTGGTTTAACGATTTATTTGACAGAGATGACGGTGCCGTTGGTGATCATCTTGAGGTCGTCGGGCGTCAACTTGAATACGGCGTTAGGCGTTCCGGCGGCAGCCCAGATTTCATTATACTGCAGCAGATCTTCGTCTATGAAAATTTTGAGTGGATGGTCATGACCCACCGGCGGAACCCCGCCAATGGCAAAACCGGTCATCCGGCGCACATATTCAGGCTTGGCGATTTTGACGGGTTCAGCCACACTTTGCTGGACAACCTTTTCATTTACCCGGTTGGCTCCGCTGGTGGCTACCAAAATAGGCTGGTGGGATTGTTTACCCTCAAAAACAAGCGATTTTACGATCTGCCCGACCTCGCATCCAACAGCCCGCGCCGCATCTGCCGCACTTCGCGTAGTGTCCGTCATTTGGACGACTTCACAGGTCAGGTTATGGGCATTCAAGGCTTCCTGAACTTTTTGGGCACTGGGTTTTAGTTTTGCATTCATTTCTCCTCCCATTCGCGCTGCCAAATACAATGGCATTTTCATCATTAGCAGGCAAGTATTAATTCGCTGATCCGAAGCACGTCAGTCTTTTAAAAGATTGAGCGTATCAGGGGCAAGGGACCGCCGGTCTTGTACATCGATTGCCATGATCCACCTATATATGCTTTTAGCGACTGAGCAAAGCTAACTAAGTTTTCATCAATTTTATGAATATCTTTCAATTTTGACTTTTCTCATAATTTCAACTCCTTATGATATTATAAAAAATTTAAATAAATATAAATAGTTAGAGTAATTCCCAGCGATGCAGTCCTGGTCCATTTACAAATTTTTAACTTGACTAAATAATACATACTAATTATATAGTCATATTATAAATAAATATTATTCAGGAAGGATCTGAGCCATGGGAATCCAGGAAAGGAAAGAAAGAGAAAAGGAAAGGCGACGGCAGCAGATCATGGTCGCCGCTAAACGGGTTTTCTCCGAAAAAGGTTTCAATAAAGCCACCATGGAAGACATAGCTCAGGAAGCTGAACTCAGCCCGGGAACATTATACCTTTATTTCAAAAATAAGGAAGAGCTATATGCTTCTTTGTCACTTCGAATTCTACAATATCTTTTGATTCGAGTTGAACATGTCAATGAAGAAAAAGACTCCGGTCCTGAAGAAAAGTTAAAGTCCCTGGTGGATGCCATGTACGATGTCTATGAATTTGATCCACTGATCATCATAAACATGTTTCACCTTCAGTCCAGTGAAACCCTCAAAAATTTGTCACCGCAGCTCATGGAAGAAATCAAAATGCTGTCGCGCAAATCCCTTGGTTCCATTGCTCAAATATTCAAAGAAGGCGTGGAAAAGGGTATTTTTATCGACAAGCATCCAGTGGCCCTGGCAGACACATTTTGGGCCCTCTTTTCCGGTGTGGTCTTATGGTTGACAAGTAAAAAAATTATCGATGAGAGAAAAGATTATCTAAAACAGACCCTTGATGTTGGTTTTGACATATTTTGCCGCGGACTCAAAAAATAATCTAAAAGCGATTTCCAATCGCTTTTAGAACAACTTCGTAATTTCATCCGCCTCAAAACTGGGCCAAGTCACCTCCTCGTCGCCCTTATAGGCTTGGATCCCCTGACCGCTGCCCATCACTTCACCAATGCAGCAAATGTCGATTCCAGCAGCTTTAATACGCTGTATCAGTTTCTGGCTTTCCGTCCTGCGGCAGCAGATTAAAAGACTGCCGGAGCCAATCAGCCCGAGCGGATTGATGCCCAACACATCGCATATTTTCTGCGTTTCCGGATAGATGGGTATCTGATTTATATTTACTCTGATCATATGATCCCCGGCCATGCTCAATTCGGCCAGAGCGGCTGCCAAACCACCTTCGGTGATATCATGCATGGCATGGGTTCCGGGCGTCTCGGCGGCAATTTTCGCTTCGGTTATAATGCTGATTTGATCTAAAAAACGGCGGCAATGATTAATTTCGCT
>JASFEV010000254.1:0-6842 GCA_050124655.1 Desulfobacterales bacterium | reverse complement strand
CGCAAATGGACATGGCATCCAACGATGCCCCGTGAAAGGCATCCCACATCGAAATGGTCTTGAAGCGACCGGTGGCGGCGCGCGCCAGTTTCATCGCCATACCCACGGCGGTGGTGCCGCCGGGCGCAAACAGAACCTTGCCCAGCGGCTCCGGTGTGATGGCGGCCAGCTTTTCGGCAAGCTCAATGGCAACAATATTGGTATAGCGCCGTGTGCAAAAGGCCATTGCGTCCAACTGGTCTTTGATGGCGGCAATCACCTGCGGATGCGCAAAACCCACCTGGTGAGCGCTGTTGCCGTGAAAATCAAAATAACGGCGCTGCTGCAAATCTTCGATAAAACTGCCCTGGCAGGTTTTGAGCACATTCAGACACGGTGTTGAAAGACTTTGATGCAAAAAAACGGCCGCATCACGCGCCAGCCAGTGTTGGCTGGTGGCATCAATGGCCGTTTCGATCCACTGCTGTCGCAAGGGCGAAAGATTGCTATCGCCTTCGGAAAGATCGACTTCGGGCGGTTGGTGCTCTTTAAGCACGGGCATAATGAACACTGCTCCTTGTTTAAAAGCGGCTTCAAAACCCCATCTAAGGCCAAATTGCTGCGTTGTCCCGCGAATTGAAATACTCACGTACTAACGTGTGCGCTCCGTTTCCAATTCGCGGGACGCCTTGCCCTTGAACCTAACCTGAGATTTTGAAACCACTTTTAGGGTTTTTCGCCGCGGGCCAGGCGAGCGTTGATCTTTTCGATTAACGGCAGCACCTCCCAGATGCCGGCCGCCACGAAATGCGCGCCGGCATCCCGGTAGCGATCCGCAATCGGTTCTGTTTTGGCCTGCATTTCCTGCGCCGAAAACTGAGATACTTCCTTTTCGGAAATACCCAGCTCATTGCCGGATTGGGTCAGGCCGATGGTCCACATGCCGGCATTGAGCCCGGCCTCGATGTCGCTGATGGTATCACCGATTTTAACAACCGCTTCCAGCGGGTAGACCTGCAGCTGGATGGCATTTAAAAAGCACATCCAGGGAAAGGGCCGGCCGGCCGGCACATCCGAGGCGCAAACGATGGCATCGGGAATGTAGCCCTGAGCCCGGGCGATCGGAACCAGGGCTGCCATCATCGGTGCCGTATAGCCGGTCGAGGAGCCGATTTTAACACCCTGCTGACGCAAGCGCTCTACTGTTTCAAGCAATCCGGGAATCAGGTCGGCATGGCGGGTGATGGTATCCACCATCATGGGCTCGGTTTCGGCATAGATATGATCGACATCGGTTTCATCCGGCGATCGGTCGTTTTGTTTCTGCCACTGGGCAATCACCGACGGCAAGCCGCAAATGTTGCGGATATGATCCTTTTTTGCAACACCCATGAATTGCCGCACGTCTGCGACCGAAACTTCCACGCCAGATTTGGCAAAAACATCCACAAAGACAGCAGCCGGCCCGATACTGCCGAAATCCACGGCTGTACCGGCCCAATCGAGAACAACCCCTTTGACCGGGCCGGTATAGGCTTGCTTGCGGATAAATATTGACATTGAAAACCTCCTGTTGATCGTCTCATTTACGGCAGCAGCGCTACTCGGATGGCTTCACCCGAAGCCGCCATTTGTAAAGCCGTATTGATTTCCTCTAAATTAAAGCGATGGGTGACGAGCTTGTCAAATGGAAATTGATTGTTGGTGCCCGCTAAAAAAGCGATACCCGTTTGAAGATGTCGCGTATCGTAATTGTGCACTCCGGTGAGTGTTAATCTGCGCCACACCAAATCGCAGGCATCATAATTGAAATGGGCGTTGGGAAACGAATTGCCCATTTCAATCAAACGCCCCCCGATTCGCAAACATTGCAGGCCGATCGGAATTAAATCAGGGGATCCGGCCACCTCAAGCACGCAATCAACACCGATGCCGTCTGTTAGGCTGCGAACAGCCGCCACGACCTCGGCATTTGCCATTTGGCGGGTGTTGAGCGTGTCAGTGGCCCCGAACGCGCGCACGAATTTTAGCCGATGATCCAAGACATCGGCCACAATTATCCTGCCACAGCCGTAGTGTTTGGCCAGGGCGGTTGCGTAGATTCCCAGAGCGCCGGCACCCTGAATCAATACATGTTCCAATGGCCGGATGCCGGCAGCCTCCCAGCCGGCGACCACGGTTGCCAGCGCACAATTTGCCGGTGCCGCCTGTTCATCGCTGACCGTGTCGGGCAGCTTGATCACACAGGTACCCGGCGTTAAATAACAGTATTCGGCAAAGCCGCCGACAAAATGCGGCGGCGCTTCACAGCTGTCATGACCATATTTTTTCAGATTGCGGCATTTCATCATCAGCCCTTTTTGGCGACAGAAATAGCATTTGCCGCAACTGTCCATCAGGGTCCAGGTAATCCGGTCGCCGACGGCAAGCGGTCGATCAGCACAATCATGGGTAACGGCCTCGCCTTTGGCGGCGATGGTCCCCACAATTTCGTGTCCCAAAATGATCGGCACCGCCGAATCCCGGCGTCCGGACCAGGTATGCACATCGGAACCGCAGATGGTACAGCAGGTCACTTTAACCAAAATACAGTCTCTGGCGACATCAGGCAGAGGATAACGCTGCAGGTTAAGATGTTGTCGGGGGGCATGCATCACTGCGGCCCGGGCGGATGTTTCATTCATCGGCATTTACTCGAATTCGGAATCAATCAGCTCCGGCAGATCTTTGACACTGGGAATCAGGTGGGTGTGCCAGTATTTGCCCCAGGCGCTCACGGGTCGCGGCCCGCTCAAAACGCCGACCACCCCGCGGCAGCCCGCATTGCGGCCTTCGAGCATGTCCGCCGGGGTATCACCGACTTTGATGACCTCGTGCACGCTTTGCACATTCAATTTTTCCATGGCATAAAAAATCATATAGGGTGCCGGTCGGCCCCTTTGGCCGGGGATGCTCTCAACATCGACCGAAAGATCCACCAGACCGTCTTGCAGCCATCCCAAGCCATCCATAATCGCCTGGGTAATTTTGTGATGAAAACCCGTATCGGTGGCCACCTTAATGCCATTTTGACGGCACCATTGGAAGGTATCAGCGGCGCCCGGTATTTCCTTCACCTCAGCCTCGTAGTGGGCAATCATCAGTTGCTCATATCGATCAAAGACTTTCTTGGCAATTTCAGCAGTTTCCGGATCCTGGATCTTTTCAAAATCCTTTATATCAATCTGTTGGCCCTGTGAGCGGGCAATCAGAAACTGATACAGATGGATTTTGTTGGTCCCCATGTGAAGCAAAATTTCATCGGGGCTTGTCTGGAGGTCAAATTCCTGGGCGGCCTGGTACAAACAGTCCCGCACGCCGGTATCGTCGTAAACCGTAGTGCCGGACAGGTCGAACATGATCATGCTGATTTTTCCCATTATGCTCACTCCAATTAAAATTAGTTAATTTCCCGGGCCTTGATAAAATGATGCCGGACTTTGTTGGACAGGTTGTCAATCAAATAAACCGTAACCAGAATCATGATAATAATCAGCGAGGCCTGATCCCAGGCCAGCACGCGAATGCGATCGGCCAGTTGCAGCCCGATGCCGCCGGCGCCGACAATGCCTAAAATGGTCGCTGAGCGGGTGTTGGATTCAAAATAATACAGCGAGGTCGACAGAATGACCGGAAAGACCTGGGGCAGGATGGCGTAACGCATGGTTTGAATCGTGTTGGCGCCCGAGGCACGGACACCGTCTATCGGTTTGCGATCCACATTTTCTATGGCTTCGGAAAACAGCTTGGCCAGCTCACCGGACACACTGCAGGCGATGGCCAGTATGCCGGCAAATGGTCCCAGACCGACAACGTTGATCCAGACCAGGGCCCAGATCAGGGCATCGATGCCCCGCACAAAATCGAAGATGCGACGCAATCCAAAATGAAACACGGGGTTGCCGACCACGTTTTTGGAGCCCAAAAAGCCCATGGGGACGGCCAGCAGGGCGGCCAAAAGGGTCCCCAGAAAGGCCATTCCCAAGGTCTCTAAAATGGCCCACAGAAAATCCCAAAAGCGCCCGTGGGCGGCCGGCGGCAGCATAAAGGACACCACCCCGTAGAGCTTGCCCAATCCGCTCTTGATCATGCTGAAGTTGAAAAATCCCAGCTGCGCCAGACAATAGATTGTAAAGGCCGAAAAACCGACCCAAATGAGCCACCGGACCAGGCGCTGCTTGAGCGGACGCTCAAAGACCGCCGGGTTTTGCCGGTACACCTCAGTGATGTTCTTGACTGCCAGCTGTTGGCTCATACCAAAACTTCCTGTCCGATAATGCGATGGCGAATTTTTTCACACGACACATCGATGATGGCAACCGCACATACCAGCATCAAAACGATTGCGCTGACATCGGTATAGAGGAACTGCCGGATGGACGTCATCAGCTCCTGTCCGATACCGCCGGCGCCCACAAAACCCACAACCGAAGCCGCGCGCACATTGATTTCAAACCTCAGCAGGGTGTAACTCATAAAATTGGGAAAAACTTGCGGCACAACGGCGTAGCGGATCATCTGAAACCAGTTGCCCCCTGAAGCCATGACACCCTCGGTTGGGCCCAGGTCCACATTTTCATTAACTTCAGAGAACAGTTTGCCCAGGGCCCCGCAACTATGAATGGCAATGGCCAAAACGCCGGGAAACGGACCGATGCCAAAAGAAAAAACAAAAATCAAGGCATAGACCAGTTCGGGAACCGAGCGGGCGATTTCCATGATGCGCCGGCAAATAAAATAGGTCCAGTAGTTTTTGTTGAGATTACGGGAGGCCGCAAAGCACAGCAGAAAGGCAGAAATAAAACCGAACAAGGTGGCCAGAAAGGCAATCAGGACCGTATCCCATAGAAAGAGTAGCCATTTGTCGATCCCCCAATACCAGTCGGAGATGTCATGCTGAAACGTTTGGGCATCAATTTTAGGCAGGGTTTGCTGAAAGTAGTTAAAGAAACTGGGCAGCCCCTCGATAAATTCAGGAACGTCAACTTCGCCGACATAAGCCGAAGCCCACAGAGCGAGGATGAATACAGCGACAAAGATAAGCGTGCGGATGTACTTGTCGCGTTTTAAACCCGCTTCTACCTGTGTGAATTCAGTGTAGGCCTTTGAATTCTGGGGATCTTTTTCAAAAAATGGATTCAATTCAAACCGTGAAATAACAACAAACGGAGCTGCCGCTAAGGCGGCGGCTCCGTTTGATTGGCGTTGTGATGCCTTATTCTTTGCGTTTTGCCATATTGGCCTTTACGAAGCGAATGACCGGCTGATAGTCTTCAAGGGTAACTTCGCGGAAACTTTGCGAACTGCCCATAAGCGCTTTGAAGGCGTCCGGATCTTTTTTTGGCATGTTTAACAGGGCGACTTTGATGTCGTCCTGCATCTCTTTGGGCAGCCAGGCCGGAACCGTGAAAGGATCGGAAGGCAGGCGCGGGGACTTCCAGATGATGCGATACTGATCCTTTGGGATCATGCCTTTTTGCTCCATGCGGCTCATGTTGGATTTTTTCTCGTTGGTCCACCAGGTCGCGACGGCGTCAAAATTGCCCTCCATCAACATTTTAACGCTGTTTTCATGGCTGCCGGAAAAAGCGGTCTTGCCGAAAAATTCTTCGGGCTTATAGCCTTGCTCGGTGAGGAAGAAATTGGGCGCCTGATAACCGGAAGTTGAGTTGGGATCGGCAAACCCAAATCGCTTGCCTTTTAAATCGTCGATCGATTTAAAGGGGCTGTCTTTTTTAACGATGATAACGCCAAAATAGCCGAAGCCGCCGTCTTTATCGATTTCGGCCGCCAACGGCACGGCCTTCCCATCGGTGACGATCCAGGCCCGTGCAAAGGAGGCCGGACCAAACCAGGCCAGCTCTACTTTTTTGGCTTTGAGCGCCTCGATGATGCCGGCATAATCGGTGGCTTCGCGCCATTTAACCGGTACGCCCAGCTCTTTTGACAGGTAATCGCGCGTGGGTGTCCAGCGCTTAGCACGATCTTCGGCATTTTCCTCGGTGATCACGCCCATGGTGATTTCTGGATGTTGCTGGCGCCAGTCAGCGGCCAGGGCCGGCGTCAAATATGCCAGCATCAGACAGGCAACCACAATCCCAATCGGTAGCATTTTTTTAAAGTTGTTCATTTTTTCCTCCTTTAGATTTTGTTTTTAATGAATCCGTTTTTCGTTTAACGGCTTGATTAGCAGAGATCTTCATAACGCGTTCGGTTTGCCCGGTATTTATGGCCTGTTTGGCCACGTCTCAGCCGGAGACAGCGGCTATCTGCGTTGCGGGCGCATCATCTTTTTGAACCGGGCCTTCTCCGAGCGCCTGTTTGAGCTCCTCGCTGTCACCTTCGGTACCGTAGACTTCGAGCGCTTTTTCAGTGGTTAATTCAGAGGGCGGGCCGTAAAAGACGATGCGACCCGCGCGCATGCCGATGATGCGCTCACAATAAGAGCGGGCGGTGGCCAGGTGATGCAAATTACTGATAACGGTAATACCCACTTCCTGGTTGATGCGCTTGAGGGCTTCCATCACCAGCGTGGCATTGTGCGGATCGAGCGAAGCAATGGGTTCGTCTGCCAGCATCAGCTTAGGCTCTTGAACCAATGCACGGGCGATGGCAACGCGCTGTTGCTGCCCGCCGGAGAGGGTATCGGCCCGCTGCAGGGCCGTGGCAGCCATATCCAGCCGGTCCAATGCCTGAACGGCCATGGCCTTTTCTGACTTGGAAAAAATCTTCAACAGGGTGGGAATGGTGGCGTGATAGCCCAGGCGACCCACCAGGACATTGGTGAGAACATCCAGGCGACTGACCAGATTAAATTGCTGAAA
>JASFEV010000253.1:0-6843 GCA_050124655.1 Desulfobacterales bacterium | reverse complement strand
CCCAGACGACTTTCTAATTGTTCGAGTCTGGATTGCAGCGCCAGCAGCTGGGCTTTTTCGGCCAGACTGTAGGTTCGGGCGATGACCACCACGGTTAGGACGATGAGCACCAGGAATCCGGCGATGGCAATATAGATATGTTTAAATGGCTGTCCGCCGGAAGTGCTGCCGGATTCGTAGTAAGCATCATCGCGGGGTTCAACGTTTTCATTTGCCCGGTAACTGCTGTTCATCACAAAATCCTTGTCACGACCATTTTCGGAATGTGCCATTTTTTTGTCCTATTCTTTTTGGTTTAAAAATTTATGGGATGTTTATGCGTTCCCGCCGTATGTTAAAAATAGATGTATTTATGAGAAAAGGCAATAAAAAAGTACACTATCTAGTGGTTGCGCTGGCGTGTTACCCCAATTTATAGGCGCACAGCTCTAACCGATGCGCCGGTGTTCTTCAGTGTTTTTCAGCCGCCAGTGGGCAAACACCAACACGGCCAGCATCGTCAGCAGAAAATACCCTGGAAACCAGGCGATGGATTTGATGAATACCAGATTTTCCAGCTGGATATCGCTGATATCCGGCCGGTTGGTGCTGATACCTATACTCAGGTATGCCAGCAGCATAGAATACAGCACGCCGATCAGGCCGTATGCCAGATTAAACGACAGCCCCTTAAAGCTTAAGACCGTGGCCCTTTGGTAGGAATCGGTGATGCGGTTTAAATAATGGCTTTGGAAAAAATTCTCCAGGTACATGACAGCCACCAGGATGATCAGCGGCAGCAGACCGATAATCGGCCAGAAAAACGTCATGCCGATCAGCCCAATCAGCGTCAGGGTACCCATGATAGCCAGATTAAATACCGGCGTACGGGTTTGCACCATGCGCCGGGCCAGGCGCGGCATGATCAATCCGATAATGGCCAGCCCGGATCCGATCAAACCGAAGCTGGCTTCCGGCAGCTCTATGAGGCGGTAATATTGGCTGTTGAGGGTGATAATCATGCGAATGCAGTTATCAAAGACCAAACCGGCCAAAATAATGACCAGCGCAAAGGGCGTTTGCAGGATCCAGACGCCGGCGGTAAGGGTCAGTTTAAATGCCTGGGCGATTGATGGGGTCCGGCCATCATCTGTCTGATGATGGCGACTTTCTGTTTCGCGCATGCACCAGGCGGTGATGAGGGTGCAGATAGCCATCAGCAGCGTCAGTAGAGGCGGGATGCGCAGGGTAATGCCTTGATGTAACTGCACTTTGATTCCCATTGCATCCACCAAGCGCTGCATGAGATCCGGATCGTAAACCGCTGCCCCCAGGCTCATAGCGATGATAAAAGCGCTGGATCGCACCCACATCTGCCTTTCGAGGACCTGCGGCCAATCCCGGATATCGCCTTCGGCCTGTAGGCTGTCATAGGCGATGGCTTCATCGGCACCAGAGGCCGATGCCTCGGCCGCCCCACTGAGGATCCGATTGACCAGAAATATGGGAAACAACAGCTGCGCGTTGCCCCGGGGCGCAAAGCACAGCAAAATCATTTCGATGACCATCAGGATACCGGTAAACACCAGCAAATTCCGGCGGCCCACCGTATCGGCCAGGGCGCCGGAGGGCACCTCCAGCAGCACAATGGTTGCTGCCCAGGCGGCATTCAGCAGGGCAAATTGCTCCAGGGTCAGGCCGTAGTCTAAAAATAAAATGGTAAATACCGGATAATAAAAGCGGCAGTTAAAAAAAACCCGAAAGGCAATAAACAGACGCACATTGCGAATTTTAAACGGTGATGTCTTCGGTTCTGTATGCAATATATTAATTCTGATGTCTAAGGGCTATTTCAACATTTTGCCAACAACAATAGGTTGAGCCCGTTGCCCGTTGGCCCGTTACCCAGTAAAAAAATATAAATAGACAATTTTCTTTTGCAACGGGCCTAATCCGCAGGCGGACTCAACGGGCTAAACAGGCAAACCCAAAAAGGTGAATACCTGTTTTAAATGAGTTACGTGTAAAAAGATCACCCTATCCAGCTCAGAGGTTGAATGTTTATTCACCCAAATCTATCCGCACCAGCGGCGCCGGCCGCCTTTCGGACGTCAGCCAGACCGATTTGCCGTAAAATCCGAAAGCGATGGCCTCCTGCTGCATCAATGTCTCAAAAAGCAGACGCTGGGGTTTCTTCTGAAAGGCCTTCGGCCAATCGTCTTTGGGTCTACGTCTGAAAAGATAAGCGTGGTTGTAAGTCAGCACGACCGCCGCCAGACCATCGGGCGACAGGTCCATGTCTGTGGGCCAATTAAAATGCGGTACGCTGGTTAGGCGGCGTGCTATTGCCGGTGTGCCAGAATCAGCAGGCTTCAGGGGCACTTCATAAAGCGTCGGTGATAGTCCACGCTTGGTGAGCAACAGCACGCTTTGATTGACCGGGTCCACGGCTGCTGCTTCACAATCCTGCGGGCCATCCTCATAGGTAAAGTCGATTTGCCAGGCGATGGGCACCGCTCTGTCACTGTCTAACCCGGCGGCGGTGATGCCCGGCTCTTTCACCACGTAAAGCGTGGCGGACTGGCGCTGCTGCCAGTTATCACCGACATCTGCGACCAAAAGGTAAGCGCCATCCGGCAGACGAAATGAGGATAGCGCCTCCCAGTCGAGATTTTTGGCCCCTTCCACCAGAAAAGTGCCCAGATCAGCCCCGTCGCTGCTAACGGCATACAATAGCGGATCGTCACCGCCGTCATTGATGGCCCAAAGCAGCCCCGGATACAGGCTGGAGGCACTAAGGCCGCTGACTTCTTTGAGCTGGGGATGGGCCAGCTCGCCCACCCGCTGCGATTGACCCACCACCGCGGGCGGCGCATCCATTGTCGGCCGATCAGCGGCACAGCCGGCGATGATAAGGATCACGGCCGTTACGACCCGCAGCGCAAACTGATCTCCGGAGCTGCGTTTATTGAAGGGCTGATTTTTTGGGGCTTTGGATTTCCGCATTGAGGCCCATCCAGCTGTTATTCGGATGATTTGAGATCGATGAGCAGCGTTGATATTAGATCTCGATTCTTCGCAATGTCAAGTTGATTCATATAAGGGCGTATAACAAGGCGTGAACAACAAAAGGGGTCGCTTAACGATCGTGACCCCTTTAAATCAATAATGGGTTGGTTTTTTGACGGGTTTAATTGGCGAAAATATTATCCAGGCGCTCAAGGTCGTTAATCATACCCCAATCGCCGCCGCCTTTTTCCACTTTGCCGCGCCAATCCTCTAAGCGCGCCAGATATTCTTTGGGGTCGATATTATCACCGCGCAGCTTGGTGACATTCAAGGCAATGACGTTATAATCCGGCAGCTGGAAGGGAATATCGCGCTTATAGCCCTTGGCCAGCTCCTCTTTCAGGTCTGAAAAAATGAGGATGTATTTTTTACCGGATTCAGCCTCGTTCAGATATTCGATGGCCTGCAAAATGCCGCCCGAAATATCCGTATACGGGCTGCCTTTGACGGTTGTCACAAAGGTTTCAACCTGTTGCATAAAGGCCCGTTTCTGGTTGTTGGCCACCGACGGCCGCTCATCGAAGGTGACTTTTGCGATAATATCTTTTTCACTGAAACTTCCGGTATCGATGCGGGCTACCGCCAGGGTATCTCCGGGCGCCAGAACGCCCAGCAGGTAATTTAGAATTTTCTGGGCCTTTTTCAGCTCCACGGCATAGGTGCCGGAGGTGTCCAATAACATATAAACCCCGGTGGAGCGGCTTTTGGTATCGGTGCAACCCGCAATCAGAAGGCAAATGACAACTGCTAATGCGAATAGTTTTTTCATTCCTGGTGTTCCTTTATTTGAATCGTTTCTTCGTAGCTGTCGACGGCTTCTTCGGCCAGCTTTGAATCTTCTTCGGGGATCTCCCCTTCCGCCAGGGCCATTTTCTTGCCTTTGGAAGCCAGAATGATACCCTCCAGCCAGATGGCGGGGAAAATAGCCAGGTCATAAACATTGACAATGAATCTTCCTGCGTAAAAGCCGATATTGCCCAGCAGGCGAAGTAAAAAGGCGAGCATTCTAAGCAGCCAGGCAGCCCCTGCGCCCAGCACTGTGCGGGAAGACGTCACAAACATTTCCAGCGGTATGGCGACAAAGGCCAGCGCAAAGGGCAGGATAAAGCCTAAAACCATCTGCCCCACGGTGGGAATGATGCTGGGCGTCATTCCCATTTGTTCCGCACCGGCCAGGGTTTGGCGCAAAACTTCCATGTCGTGCGCAATACGGTCGCGCATGAAGGCCAGCGCCGATTCCACACCGGCCAGGATGGCCAGCAGGGTAAAGGTGATGATAATCATGCGGTGGCGCAGTTTATCATCCATGGCCCCGATGATCGGAAACAGTCGTGTGATTCGCAGCGATTCCATTAAAAACAGCCCCATGGTCAATTCCACCAGAATGATTACCAGTCCGGCCACATCAGAAGTTTTAAAGGGCCCGATATAACTGGCGCCCCCCACCATTTCCGACATGGGCAGGGCAATCAGGTTAAAATTGATAACGGCCCCCCCGATGGCAATCAACAGCACCAGTCCGGCAATGGCAAATTGGGTCAACGCCGAGGTAGATAAGGCGCAGGCCGCTTTGTCGGAGCCGGCGCGGATTTTCTCGTAATCGTTCATGCAACGATCAACGGTTTTGGCGCGTTTTTTAATGTTGGTGATGGAATTGGCGATGCCGTCCAGGGATCTTTCCACCTTACGCCAGAACGGCATCATTTTGTTTAAAATGCCGTGCCGTGCGGCTGTGGAGTTGCGATAGTCCTCGATGGCTTTTTTGTTCTGCTCGGTTAGCGAGCGGTTGATTTCGGCCAGCATATTGGCCACCATCGAGTCGCCGCTGTGCTCGATTTTCGCAATGGACTCAATAATCGGCATCCAGTTGGGCAAAGACGGCGGCACGTCGGCACTGTTGTTGTAATCTTCATCCAACTTGACGATGAGTTCTGATAATTGACGGTGAACATTGGGATAACCATCAAGATCCCGGGTCACTGCAGCTGAAATTCGATCAAATTCCCGCTCAACGATTCTTTCGGAATTTTCCAGGCCGGCGGCCATCAGAACTTCCCGGTTGCGCAATACCAGGCGCTTTTCTGCCGACAGCACTGAAGCAGCGGTCAGGCGTAGGGCATTGCGAATAATTTTGCTAAACGACATGATCACCTTGTGAAACGGTCGCCGAGCAAAATAAAGCGCCAGCAGGAACAATACGATCCATATGAGAACGGATAGCGCTGCATTGCTGGTGATGTTCAACATATTGGCAAATGTCATAGAACCCTCCATTTTGGTAAATACCGCTTTTGGCAAAAAATGATGCGAACACCGGAATTGCGGTATAATCGGTGGTAAAAAAAACGCTTGAAAACGTTTTTTTGACAACCACACAATTTCTACAGCAAATGCTGAGGGCAACGTGATCGGTTAGATGTGCTCGTGGCTGTCGGACGGCAGTTTTCGAAGTTGCTATTTATGCTATCAGCTTATCAAAAAACAGAGTCAATTTCAATTTTTCACAGCCCTCGAATCCGATATAATTCAGTAATATCAAGAAATTGTCCGCAGAATTGGCGGTGTTCAAGCTAAATGAAAGCCACGCCCTGGGGACGTGGCTTTCGAATAAGATACGTCAGTTTTGCTTCTGTTGGTTGTTTACTGGGTAACTTCGAAATTGATCGTTTCCAGCAGGTTGCCTGACGTGTCCAGCACATCCACCCGCCATGGGCCGAGTTCATGCGCCTGAATGGCTTTGGAGCTATAGGTTCTCCAGGTGCTCGAATTTACGGCCAGAGAAACCCGGGCGCGTTCCACATCGCCGTAGCTCCAGACATGTACGACTTCGGTGGGCGATCCGGCGCCTACAATTTTTGTAAAGCAATACAGCCGGGAGGTTGAATTGCTAAAGCGGGTTCCAACGTTGACCGCTTCACGATCTTCGACTTTTTCACAAATGGCAGCTGCTACGACATCGAGCGGGTCTGACTGTTGAGCGTCGGCTGTTGGAATCAAAAAAGACACACACATAAACCAAATGACAACACTGACAAAAGAAACTTTGGTGTTCATCAAACTGCCCTCCTTAAATCCAAAGTGATTGGCACAATCTCAATTGGTTGCGAATGCAATTGAGGCATTCTTATCCGGTGCAATAAATGCTACGACACCTCATATCGGTATGTATCATGATAAACTTTAGGAGTTTTTCATAGGGCAGGATGCACCTATGGATGGGGAGGTAAGGGTGTCATTTTGAAAACAAAGACGAGTTTGATTGTGGCTGTCAGTATTTTAAGCGACGATCACTGTTGTTTTGTATTGCCCTCAAATTGAGATGGCTGGTTAAAATACTTATCTGGATCGCTCATTAGCTCTTCCAGGCGATATCGATAGTATCCGATGCGAACCCGCTTATTTTTTTGGGAACCAAAATAGTCCAGCGGTTTTTCTTCTAATTCCGCAATTTTTTCCTCTAACCGTTTTTTTTCGGCTGTGACGCGCTCTTGTTGGGTCGGTTTGCGGTTTTTTTCGGCTTCTGCAGCTTTTTTTCTGGCTTCGGCTGCCTGCCGCTGCTCTTCTTGTTCAAGATCCCTAATAAGCTCGGTGAGCTCTTCGTTCTGGTCTTCTGTGCGTTGCTGATCGGCAGCCGCATCATGGGGCTCCTCTTTGAATACAACTCTGGCGTCGGTAACATTATCGGGTGGCTGGTTACCGAAATGTTTGACACCGTTTTCATCGGTCCAGGTATAAATATCTGCGTTTGATGGCGGGATCCACAGCAGGATTCCCATCAGAAAAATGATAACGGAT
>JASFEV010000252.1:0-6864 GCA_050124655.1 Desulfobacterales bacterium | reverse complement strand
GCTTATGGCGGCAAAAAACAAAAAAAAATGTACTTGCAAGAAAAGTGAGCTGGAACATTCTCTTATCCAAAGGGAGGAGAAGTTTCGCCTCCTGATGGAGCTTGCCACCGATGGGGTATTGGTGGTGCAGGACGGCAAAATAAAGGAAGTGAATTATTATTTGGCCAAAATATGCGGTTACACCATTGACGAGGTTCTGGACACCGATCTGGCCAGTTACTTTCATCCCGATGATATCGGAACAATTGAAAAAATATATGAAAAACCATTAAAGGACGACAACGCTCTGGAAGTGCACGAATTAACGATCATGTGCAAAAACGGCTTCAAAGTGGATGTCGAAGTCATCGCCGGCCGCTTCATGTTTCAAAACAAACCGTCCAATCTGCTGGTGGTCCGTGATATTTCAGAGCGCAGTTGGAATGAGGGCGAGCTGGCCAAAGCCAGCCAACTGGAATCCATCGCCGCCCTATCCGGTGGAATTGCACATGATTACAACAACTTATTAACAGCAATCATCGGCAACATTACGTTGGCCCAAACCTATTTGGATCCGGATGACAAGGTTTTTCTATTGCTAAACCAGGCCCTGGCGGCCTCACAAACCGCTAAAGATTTAACCCAAAAACTCATCACCTTTTCAAAAGGCGGCACACCCCACAAAAAAATCGCTGAGGTCGCCCAATTGGTTAAAAACACAGTCGAATTCACTTTGAGTGGTTCCAATTTGAAATGCAATTATCACTTCTCAGAAAAGCTTTGGCCGGTGGAAGTGGACAGTCGCCAAATCGGGCAAGCCATTCATAATGTCATTATGAATGCCCGCGAGGCCATGCCGCAAGGCGGCTCACTGGAAATCAGAGCAGAAAATGTGAAAAGCAGTGAGGATTTGCCCGGCTTGCGTAATGGAAAATATGTTAAAATATCCATTACAGACCAGGGAAAAGGCATTCCCAAGAAAAATCTGAACCGGATTTTCAATCCTTATTTTTCGACCAAAAAATTGGGTGATAAAAAGGGTACTGGGCTGGGATTATCCATCTGTCACTCGATCATCAAAAAGCACGGCGGCAATGTAACCGTGCAGTCCACATACCATAAAGGCGCCACTTTTCACATCTATTTACCCTGTGCCAAATGCAAAGCTCCCAATCAACATGATAGGACAACAACCGAGCAAGAAATCCCGATTTTTGGCGAAGGCCGGATTTTGGTCATGGATGATGAAGCCATGATCCGCAAATTGGCTGGCGAGCTTCTAACTTACCTGGGATATACGGTTGATTTCGCGCTGGACGGCACCGAAGCTATTAAGCGCTATAAAAAGGCGTTGGCTTCGAAAGAACCGTTTGATGCGGTTATTTTAGATTTGACCGTCAAAGGGGGTATGGGCGGCAAAAAGGCCATTCAACAACTGGCGAAAATAGACCCCAAGGTGGTTGGCATCGTATCCAGCGGCTACAGCAATGATCCCGTCATTGCTGAATATAAACGCCATGGATTCAGAGGGGTCGTTACCAAACCGTATACCATGGGCGAACTGGGTGAAAAATTAAATCAGGTCTTGATCAACAGCCAAAACTAGAACCACTCTCAAAAATGCGCCTAACGCCAAATAGCTGCGTTACCGGCCTCCTCAAAATGCTCACATACTACCGTGTATGCTGCGCTTTTTCGTCGGTCGGTGCCTTGCCCTTTGACGTGATCCACTATTTTTGAGATCGGTTCTAATTGAGCGTTTCAAAATTTGAAACATTCATTTAGCTTTCTATGTTGAGCATTTCAAATTTTAAAAAGTGCATTTAATCCGATAATCAATGAATTCCTAATACTCTCACCTATTGCTATCCCACTTCATTTATCTTAAAATCGAATTATGCCAGATTTGCGGTTAAATAGGCGCAGGCTATCCGCCATTGTCTTTCTAATGGTGGCTGTTGTTTGCGGCAGCTTTGCCGGCGCATTTTTTGCGCTGACGCACGATCTGCCCCAGATTCGAGCGCTGGAGCATTTCAAGCCCGATGCGGTTACCCGTATCTATTCCGCCGACAAGGTTCTGCTGGCGGAGCTTTTCATTGAAAAGCGCGAGCCCGTGCCCCTGGAAACGATTCCCCGGTATTTAACAGCAGCCCTGGTGGCAACAGAAGACCGCAAGTTTTACAAACATAGCGGTGTTGATCTGAAAGGCATTGCAAGGGCGATCATCAAAGATATCAGGGCCGGCGAATTTGTTGAAGGCGCCAGTACCATTACCCAGCAGCTGGCAAAAACGCTTTTCCTGACGCCTCGCAAAACCCTTGTGCGAAAAATTAAGGAAGCGATTTTAGCTTTTCAGCTGGAGCGCCGTTACACCAAAGATGAGATACTGGAATTATACCTCAACCAGGTTTATTTCGGCAGCGGTGCCTATGGTGTGGAATCTGCCGCTAAAATCTTTTTTGGTAAACCCGTTAAGGATTTAAACCTATCCGAATGTGCACTGGTGGCTGGTATGCCCAAATCGCCCTCGCGTTATTCGCCGCTGGTAAATCCGGATCTGGCCATTAAAAGACGCAATATGGTTCTGCGACAAATGCGGGATACCGGCATTATTTTAGATACGGCATACCAACAGGCCGTAAAAGAGGCCCTCAATACAGACAACCGCCGGTCAAATAACACGAACGCACCCTATTTTGTCGAATATGTCAAATCGTCTCTGGAAAATGAACTGGGCTCATCCCGCCTCTACAAGCGCGGTTTATCGGTTTACACGACCCTTGATTTCAAGCTGCAACAGGCCTCTGAAGAAGCGGTGGCTGATGGCCTATCAGCTTTGACCGCTCGAATGCTAACAGCGCAAATACAGGATCCCGATCCCCAGGCCGCCCTGATTTCCATCGATGTAACCAGCGGCGGTATTTTGGCTATGGTGGGCGGAAAAGATTTTCACAACAGTCGTTTTAACCGGGCAACCATGGCGTTGCGACAACCTGGCTCGGCTTTCAAACCCATTGTTTATGCCTATGCAATTGAACAGGGCTTTGCGCAAAACAAAAAAATTCTGGATGCACCGGTTGTCTATAAAGGCGCTCAGGACGGGTTGGATTGGAAACCGCAAAATTTTACGTTGGAATACAAGGGTGAAATAACCCTTCGGCATGCGCTGGCGGTCTCCCAAAACATTCCGGCCGTGCGATTACTGCATTCACTGGGACCATTACCGGTAAGTCAATTCGCGCATCAAATCGGTATCCAATCACATCTATCATCCAATTTATCACTGGCACTGGGCACATCTGAGGTGACCCTGAAGGATTTGACCGCAGCATACGCCGTCTTCCCGAATAGAGGCGAAAGGATCCAACCCTATGGCATCTTGGAAGTTGTCGATCGGCAAGGTCGTGTCATCTGGCGCGCCAAACCCCAAAAAAGGGTAGTGATGGCGCGCAGCACTGCCGCTATTGTAACCAATATGCTTGAGGCGGTCGTCAAAGAAGGCACCGGTCGACGCGCGCGAGTTCTGGGCAAGGCTGTCGCCGGTAAAACGGGTACCACAAATGAATATAAGGACGCGTTATTTGTCGGCTTTTCACCGCGCATCATAGCCGGTGTCTGGGTCGGCCGCGACCAGGGCGGCAGTTTAGGAGATAAAGAAACCGGGGCCCGAGCGGCTTTGCCCATATGGATTGACTTTATGAAAGTCGCCCTTCAAAATGAGCCCCATCTGTATTTCGACATCCCCGATGATGTCAATCCGATTCGCATTGATCCGCTTTCAGGCCTACCCCAATCTGATGATTCAAAGCCATCCGCGGTTGCCCTGTTTAAAAAAGGCACCGAACCGCCAGCACTTCAGTAACAGGGTGTCAAGTGTCTCCTCTACGCTCTATAGACTTTCGTCGTGGCAGGCAGGTGTTAGTTTTTTGGCTGCTGGCTTCTCGCTTCTTGCAGCTGGCTTTTCTTTGAACCAGAGACCAGAAGCCAAAAGCAAGCTGGCGGTAGCCAGCTTTTTACCAATTTGATTTTGGGATTCTGGAATGAAAATCTTTCTGACTAAAATTTACTTAGTGTTTTATTTTCGCAGCCAACAATGATATAGCTGGGCATCCTAATAGGTTAATAAGCGATAGGATGATCGTGTGAAAGAATGATTCGAAAAGCAACAATCAAAGACGTCAAGGCCATTCACGGACTACTGCATGAATATGGCAAAAAGGAAGAACTGCTGGCACGCCCCTTAAGTGAGTTGTACGATCATGTCCGGGATTTTTGGGTGTATGTCGATCGGAACAATGATCAACTTATCGGTTGTTGCGCATTGCAGTTTTGCTGGGAAGATCTGGCCGAGATCCGCTCCCTGGCAGTTCTACCTGAGTACCTGGGAAGAAACATTGGAACAGAGCTTACGGAAAAAGTATTGCAGGAAGCCATTTCATATAATGTCAAAAAAGTGTTTACGCTCACCTACAAGCCGGAATTTTTTAAACAATTCGATTTTGTCGAAATCAATCGCTCCGATCTGCCTTTAAAAATCTGGGCAGATTGCATCATCTGCGTCAAATTTCCAGATTGCGATGAAATCGCCATGATGAAAGAGTTTTAAAAGAAAGTGGCTAAAGTTAAAAATGACTAAAATGACTAAAATTATGGAATTCTGTCAATATTATTAAAATAGATGGAGCGTAGCGACACCAGAACTTTAGGCATTTTAGATCAATTTAGCCATTTTAGACATTTCTGGAATGTGACTGGGTCAAGTTTTGTGTATTGGATTGAATAACAGTGATTGACTATGTGTAGATGAGGTTAAGCGGAATAGGCGCATACTTCCCGATGACCGGTTTAGGCAGAATATGTTGTTCACCAACCGTTAGCCAGTGTAAGTCCGGTTTTAGCTCTCTCAATTTTCCGTCTTCAGGCTCACGGGCATGATAGGTACTCGTATAGCTGGCCTGGAAAATGCAGATCCCACAATTTTTCTCTCTGTCAACAATGTAGTTTTTTCTGAATGTCTGTGGCGTTAATCCACTGGCTTCAGCTAGTTCATTCAATTCTTTGATGGACCGCTTGATCAAAACCGATTTGGAGATACCCCGTTCAGAGATGCGGATCAAAGCTCTGGATTCACTGCTTCCCACATATATGGTCGAAATGCCCGGAATCCGCTTAAGATATTGGGCAGCAACGATGGCCGCTGTTCGCCTTCCGCCCACCATTACCGGCAGTCCGTAATATTCAAAAAACTTCTTCTGAATGTCCTCGGCGTACTTGTCCCCTTTTTCAAAAATATCTTTGGAAATATAGCGCAGACTACGCGCCATATCTTCGGCTGCTTCAGTTATGGGCCAATCAATCCGCACATGAAAATGCGTGAGGCCATATCGGTTTTTCGTTCGGCTGGAGGAATCGCCTTGAATGAGCAAGGCATAGTCAACCGGAAGCATAATTTTCAAAAAACTTTTAAAATAGATGGATTCAAGGTACTTCCAATTGCGATCAAACTTTTCTGAAAGTGAAATCGTTTTAAAGCGCAATAAGTTCTGCTTAGTCGTTTTGTTAACATCGAAATATCGAATATACTTTTTGTGCTCGGGCAGCACCGAATCTTCAACAAAAATGACCAGAAAGGCATTCTGGGCTTCATATTCGCGATCCGGAATACGGCCCCGCGGCTTCATCTCCCGCTTTTCAACAAAAGGGAACGGTATGTGATGTGAGCTGAAATTTTCATATGAGTCGATCAGGGCATGCTGCAATAAAAATTGATCCAACTCATCCCTAAGCAGTTCATAATAGGAGCGTCTCAGTTTTTCAACACGACTCAATTCTTCTCGGTATTTCCAATGTGCCACTGCCTTCTCCCTACTGAAATAAACTTAAGTCTCTTAAAACCAATAAGTTCTAATATATACTATCATTATTTACTAGAGAGTTAAAGGATGAAAATATCAGACAAACTGAATGCAGTAAATTCTATGATATATTAGCCATAATAAACCTATCTTAAAAATAGTAGATTGCGTCATGGGTTAACCGGTTTGGCCCGTTGAGCCGGCCGAAGGTCCATGTAGAACGGGATAAAGGTAGAATAGATTTTATTTATTATTCAGCTTCTCAGCCCAAATATAAATTCTTTCCCGATAGACATAGCAAAGTAGAGCTAAAAGCAGGCAGACGACCATCACCACTCCGAGCAAAACATAATTCTGTTCATAGAGGAATGCACCCTGCAAGCTTAAGGCGAAGGTGCCCGGCATTCTGCCAATAGCGGCCATTGAAATAAATAGTTTAAACGGCAGGGTCGTCAATCCAAGCGCTAGGCATAAATAGTCTTTGGGAAAACCCGGAATTAAAAATAAAACAAAGACGATAACGATTCCCTGACGTTTGAGCATGGCATTGATTTTTGCAAACTGATGCGCTGGAATCAGTTTTCTAACAAAGCGCCAGCCCAGAAAACGGCCAATCATAAAATTCAACCATGAACCGACTGTTAGACCGATACTGGAATAAATGAAGCCCGGTAGGGTCCCGAACAAATAGCCGCCGATAAAGCCGGTGGCTTCACCGGGCACCGGCGCAAACATAACTTGTAAAATCTGAATCATGATAAACACAGGCGGTGCACTGGGTCCAAAAGAAGAAATAAGATCTCGAATTTGTTCCCGATCAGAAAGCAATTCATACCAATCGATGATTTTTTGCCAGATCGGAATGCGAAACCAGACCACCACCAAACCGATTACGATGGTTGCTAACAGGATGGTGATTTTAAGTTTTTTGGGGATCTCCGATGCGGGCATAATTTTTATGAGTTTAGAAGTGTAATTGTCTGATGGGTTCCCGAGAGGCAAATCCGATAGGCATCACATTAAATTGTCT
>JASFEV010000251.1:0-6876 GCA_050124655.1 Desulfobacterales bacterium | reverse complement strand
GTCCAGCTGGGCTACACAAATGTCAAGGTTTTTGCCGAGGGTTACCCGGCCTGGAAAAAGGCTTATGGTGCATCACCGGCAGCCGTAGCGG
This sequence comes from Desulfobacterales bacterium, assembly GCA_050124655.1. Taxonomy (GTDB): domain Bacteria; phylum Desulfobacterota; class Desulfobacteria; order Desulfobacterales; family JAHEIW01; genus JAHEIW01. Next base: position 6,785 of record JASFEV010000251.1, on the reverse strand, counting down.
TCAAGGCCGGGGGCGAAGAAGGCTCGATTGACATCGCCACCTTTGAGAAGATCATGGAAGAAAATCCGCAGAGCATTATGTTGATCGATGTGCGCGATCCCGACGAGTATGCGGCCGGTTCATTTGAGACGGCGGTCAACATTCCCACCGATGAACTGGAGAAGAAAATCTCCACGCTGCCGACGGACAAACCGATCGTGTTTGTCTGCAGCACCGGGGCCAGGAGCGGTGAGGCCTATTACATGGTTCAGGACATTCGGCCGGAATTGAAAAAGGTCTATTACCTGGAAGCGGAACTGACATTTAAGAAAGATGGTTCTTTCGAGATTAAAAAACCGGCATCCTGATGGATCTCATTTCGCTAGAATAGGTGTTGCAGCCGCTTCTGCGGGGGCGGCTGCAACCCAAATACCCGCAATCTCTGATAGCGTCCACCGAAAGTTGGAGCAAAAAAATGGAAATAGCTGAAAAGAAAAATCTGCTCTTTATGTGCTTGGTTTTATTTGCATGCTGGTTGATGCTGCTGCCGGCTGTTGCCGAAGCGGCAGAATCAAAAGACGAGCAGGCGCCCGGACGTTCAATGGCCCAGCAGGCCATCAAAGCCAAAAAGCTATGGCGAACAAGCGATCATTCCAAACATAAAGTCCTGCAGAAAGATTTCACATCCGGAGCCGAAGTGACCCAGGCGTGCATTTCCTGCCATTCCGAAGCTGAGACCCAATTTCACAAGACCATTCACTGGACGTGGCTGGCGGACCCAGCTGAAAAAGAAAGAAAATACGGCAAGGCCGGTAACTCACTCAACAACTTTTGTATTTCAACCAACAGAAACGCTGATGCTAGCTGTTTGGCCTGTCATCCGGGTTGGGGGACCTCAAAGGAAAGCCCGGTCAACTGCCTGGTCTGCCACAGTCAGACAAAAATGAATTTTGATGAAGCCATCGCCGACATCAAAGGATTTCTCGAAGAAGGCGACGATGAGTCCGCAGAGATGGCGCGCGAAATTCAGGCTGAGCTGCGTGATGCCGCCCAGAACATCGGTCTGCCCGCACGCCAAAATTGCGGTTCATGCCATTTTTACGGCGGCGGCGGCGACGGTGTCAAGCATGGGGATCTGGACACCTCTCTGGTCAAGCCCAGCAAAACGCTGGATGTCCATATGGGGGTTGACGGTCAGAACTTTACCTGTACCCGTTGCCACACGACATCCCTGCATAATATTGCCGGGCGCGTTTATACGCAGCCGGCGGCCACCGATCGCAAAAGTCTGGTGGAGGATGATCTGGCCAACAAGATTACCTGTGAATCCTGCCATACCAGTCAGCCGCACAAAAGCGGCCAAAAGATGAATGAGCACACCGATAAGGTGGCCTGCCAGAGTTGCCATATACCGGATTTCGCCAGAGTGAATCCCACCAAGATGTCCTGGGACTGGGCGCAGGCAGGCAAGTTAAAAGACGGCAAAAAATTTAAGACCAAAGATGAATTTGGTAAATTCGACTATATGTCCATCAAAGGTCAGATGAAATGGGCCAAACATGTCGAGCCTGAATATCACTGGTATAACGGTGTGATTAAATCCGTGACCGCCCAAGATAAGATCGATCCGGATGGAATCGTAAAAGTTTCCTGGCCGGTGGGAGATCGGCAAGATGTCAATTCGCGCATATATCCGTTTAAGGTGCACAAAGGCAATCAGCCGTATGACAAAATCAACCAGACCTTACTGATGCCGCTGCTTTCTGGCAAGCAAGGCTTCTGGAACCACCTCGACTGGGACAAAGCGCTGACCATCGGCCAGACCTCCATGGGATTGCCGTTTTCGGGTGAATTTGATTTTGTCGAAACCGACTACGTGTTTCCGATCACGCACATGGTGGCCCCTAAAGAAAAATCGCTGTCCTGCACGGAATGTCATTCCAAGACCGACAGCCGCCTGGCAAACCTGAAAGGATTTTACATGCCCGGCCGTGATGCTTCTAAACTCCTCAATCTTGCCGGTTGGGGTGCGGTCCTGGGCAGTTTGATCGGGGTTTTGATTCATGCGTTCGGGCGGTTTTTAAGCAGAGGCAATGGGCGCAACAGAAAGAAAGAGGAAGAGTAGATCATGACAACCAACGGAAAAATGAAAAATATTTATTTATATGCGCGTTTTGAACGGCTGTGGCACTGGCTGCAGACACTGCTGATCATCATCCTTTTGCTGACCGGATTTGAAGTCCATGGCGCATTTGCACTGTTCGGCTTCTGGAATGCGGTGGAGGTGCATAATTATGTCGGGCTGACCTGGCTGATCGCATTTGCTTTTTTTGCATTCTGGATTTTTACCACCGGTGAGTGGCGGCAATATGTCCCGACCACCAAAAAGATGTTATCGGTGGTGCGCTATTACATGTACGGCATCTTCCGGGGTGAACCCCATCCGGTGCCCAAGCGCAAAGAGGCCAAGCACAATCCACTGCAGCGTATCGTCTATTTGATTCTGGCGGCCATATTGCTGCCGGTGCAAATGGTCACCGGTTTTTTATACTGGGGCTATAATTCCTGGGGTGATTGGGGATTATCCTGGCTGTCTTTGCAGGTTGTGGCGCTGATCCACACCGCCGGTGCTTTTGCAATTTTGTCTTTTGTTGTCGTGCATGTCTACATGATCACCACCGGCCACACCATCTTTGCCCACACCCGGGCCATGATCACGGGCTGGGAAGAAGTTGCAGATGAAGAATCAGTGGGTGACTGGGAGTATAAAACCAAAGCCAAGGCAGCTTAATACCTGAGGTTTTCATGTTTTATCGATAAAAATTATTTTATCGCCGTCATTTTCACGTTAGATACAGATCATAATGCAGGGGGCCTTGAAAACAGGTCCCCTTTATTTTATTCAGATTAAGGGGTGGACAAAAACATGAATATCAGGCGAATGACTTCCTTGACAGCGCTGCTGTCCTTTATTTTGCTGTTTATCACCATCATTGTGCTTTATATTGTGCCCCAGGGACGGGTGGCTTACTGGGCAGACTGGCGCCTGTGGGGCTTGACCAAAAGTCAGTGGGGCAATATCCACATTAATATCGGCTTGCTTTTCCTGCTCAGTATTTTTTTACATATCTATTATAACTGGAAAGCGCTGTTAAACTATCTGAAGAATAAGGCCAAAAATCTGAAGATACTCACACGTGAATTTAATGCCGCTCTGGCGCTCATCTGTTTATTTAGCGTGGGAACTGTTTTTGAAGTGGTTCCCTTTGTGTGGGTTTTAGAACTCAATACGCAATTTAAAGATCAGGCAGCCGCCAGATATGGTGAGCCACCTTACGGACATGCGGAACTGTCGACCCTAAAAGCATTTACCGCCAAAACCAATATCAATCTGACCGATGGTATGGCACGACTGAAACAGGCCCAAATTGTAGTTGATAATGAAAACCAGACGCTCAAGGATATCGCGCGGACCAATAAGATGTCACCCCAACAGGTATATTTGGCGATGAAGCCCAATAAAGAATCCGGTCAATTAAAAAGCTTGCCGCCGACACCACCTCTCGGAACAGGCAGCAAAAAATTAAATGATCTGAGCCGGGAATACACCTTCGATATTCAACAGGTTTTAAAGGGTCTCGCTGAGGTTGGCGTAAAGGCAGACGCCGACAACACGATCAAACAAATTGCCCAGCAAAACGAAATGGCGCCGAGTGATGTATATGCCCTTGTGCGCAAGGTTGCAGAAAATCAGGCGGATTAGCATTGGCAGGACAGTCAAGCCGTCTTCACATTTATAAAAGCTTAACCACCACCAGGGTGATGTCATCTTCCTGGGGGGCGTCTCCCTGGAAATTATAGAGGTCAGCGATGATGCCGTCTTTTATCTCCTCGGCGGAATTAGCGGCATGTTCGCGGATGGCCTTGCGAAATCGATTGATACCAAACATTTCTCCCTTTTCATTTTGCGTTTCGCGGATGCCGTCAGTTCCCACGACCACGATGCTGCCCGGGCTCCACCCCTGGTGATTGTTTTTTTGATATTCCAGTTTTTCATCCACTCCCATGGCCATGCCCTCGCCGGCAAGTTCCAAGAAGATATCATCTTCGGCATTGTACAGGATAGCCGGTTCGTGACCGGCGCGTACCCAGTTCAATGTTTTGGCTTGCGGTTCGATTTTCAAAAAGAAGAGGGTCATAAAGCGACTACTGGCGGCCACATCTCTGGCCAGTTCGCGATTGACGTCGGTGACGATGCGGGCAATATCAGGGTCCATTGCTACCCGTTGTCTAAGCAACGCCCGCGCCGTGGTCATCAGCAGGGCAGCGCTGACCCCGTGTTCGGAAGCGTCTGCCACCACCACGCCCAGATCGCCTTTGGTTAATCTGAAATAGTCGAAATAATCTCCTCCGGTTTCATCACAATAGTTGCTGATACCCGCGATGTCGAGCCCGGGCAATACGGGGGGACTGGCGGGCAAAAGGTTTTGCTGGACTTCTTCAGCCAGCTTTAAAGCCGTTATGAGCTGCATGCGATGTCTGAGCCCATCAATCATGGTATTGGTGTGACCGGCAATAACCCCGAACTCATCATGGGTCGCGACCGGGACTCGCCTGGAAAGATCGCCCTGGGTTACCTTTTCAAGCACACCGGTTTCGTTCTGAAACAGCAGCTTTAGATTCTTGGAATAGGAAATAATCAAATTGACAATGGCTGCCAGAAGCACCCCCATCACAAAAAAGACTTCACGCATGACCGCCAGCTGCGCTTGGGCCAGTGACATATTGCTTTCTTGAATCTTTGAAAGCCAGACCACATCGCGCGAGATGACGAGTCCGAGAACCACAGCCACAAACAGGATGGTAATCAGGGCCACCAGGGAAAATTTGCGGGTTATTGAATACAGACGCACAGGCGGCGGTAGAACCCTGTTCTCAGCGAGGGTATCCAGGATTATTGTTCGCTCACGGGCCAGGGCCATATCCAACCCCAGGAAAAAACCGACCACCGCACAACCCAACAATAGACTCAGACCACTAGTGGCCGGAAAACCGTATTTCAGGGTGTTGAAAATAACCGCTACAGTGCCGGCCGCCAGGCATAGCGCTAATTCCAGGAAAAACTGTTTTCTGGGCTGGACCATCACAGGCCGGGAGACGACCAGGCGCTTCTCAAAGAACCGGTGCAGCGCCAGTGCCACCACGAAAGGAATGAAAAGGATTGTCCCCAGGAGCACGGGGGACATTTCTTCCATAAACGGTCAGACCTGCCCACCGTATATGGTCAAAGCGATTACAGATATGAAATAGTAGATACCGACTCTGTGCATGATGTATCCTCAAACGTACGCTATTGATTATGAAATAATCATAAAAAGGTCAACACCCAGTTTTCGCGTTCGCTACATCAGCTAATTGGGTGTTCGCATGCCGCAACCGGTATGTCACAGACATCCGAGAAATTTGGGATCAAGGATCGGTACGATAATGATGAGCAAGGCCGATTTGCTTAACTTGACATATATTGGGTCGCTCATTACGTTCTCCCATGTATGCAAATTAATGGGTGATTTGTTGTTACCCGAAAAATATTCGAATCGGATATATCATGGATCAAAATCATATTCGTAAAACCGACAACGAACGCCTGGCCGAGATCATCGAAAGTCGCTCACCGGCCGGCCGGCATGATTCTGTTCAGGGCTGGCACAACCTGCTAAAAGACCTTTTGTCGCAGATGGCGCCCTATTTGCGGGAAGGTCGCCTGGTGACTTTCCGTGAGCTCAAAGAAACGGAGCGACTTTTTTTTGAAAATCAACTGCAACGCATAAAAATACCGGTTGCGGCACAAGCCCTATACCTGCCACCGAGCGTCCGTCACCAAATGTTATACCAGCGGCCAGCGGGTGAACCTCAGCCCGTTCCCGAGCATTCGCCGGATAATCCGCCGGATGAAGGTATTGTACTGGCTTGCCGCAAGAACGACGTTAACGTTGTCATCAATGCCCTGCTGGCTAAACCGCCTTTTACGCCGGCAATCGATGTTTATGACAACGGCCAGCTTCTGGCCGGATATGTTTACCATACGATCGGCGAATGCATCTCCCATCTTTCTGAAGTCATGCAAATCCATTTACAAACTGGGAGACCGTCAAAAATGACAACCGAATCTCTCGCCCCAGATTAACTTCTGCGGCCAATGAACATGAACCCGGATCTTAAGCTACGGCGCAAATGGACATTGCGCGCTCACGACCGGCAGATGGTCTTTACCAGTGTCCTGTGCCCGGCTCGCCTTTAAACGGACCGACGATTTCATCTGTGACCCAACCACCATAAAATTGGCCGGGCTGGGCGCGCACTTTCTCTCCGGAGACATAACAGTCCAACGCGGCCGGGTAGAAAGAGACATAGTCACAAATTTCGGTAAATGCTGCTTTTGGCGCAGGATAACTCCAGCCGACGATACCTGCTTCCGGCTTGGCGGCCAGCTTCCAATATTGCGCCACGCCTTTCCACTCACATACGGAAGTTCCCGCCGCTAAGCGGATTAGTTCCCAGTTCACATCTTGCGGTGGTATGTAGAAAGCGGGCGGGCTGGCTGTTTCAAGCACGCGATAGGTTCGAGTAGAGGCAGCAATTAGCTGATCACCGTAACGGACTTCAACTCTTCGCTCGTCCGGTAACAGTTTAGGGGGTCTGGGGTAGTCCCACACCGATTCTTGACCGGTCTCAGGCACGATGGCAAAATCGGGTCTTTTCTGTCCCCTGTATGTCCACATTTATGAGGTCTCCTTTCAATGCCG
>JASFEV010000250.1:0-6882 GCA_050124655.1 Desulfobacterales bacterium | reverse complement strand
CGTTTTAAATTTTAAAAAGAGAAAAAATAATTTTTATTGACATTTTATCGAATGCACCTTAGACAGAAGCATAATGTACACGATTCAAGCACCTCATAGAGACATTTTAAACGGTAACTGGTGGTGGCGCACCGCTAACAGGGAGCTGTGCCCATCCATCGCAACCTAATATAAAACTCTAGCGAACAACCGTGGGCCGCCTCCCGGGGCGCCTGCGGTTTTTTTATTATTTTTGAAAGGCCGTGGGAAATAGATCCTACGGCCTTTTTTCATTTTAGACGGCTTTTTGAAAACGACTAAAAATCAAGGAGGTATTGAATCATGATGAATCAGGCAATTGCAAAGTTGGCAAATGGAGACGATCTTGGTGAAAAAGAAATGACTCGGGTAATGGATATGCTTTTAGATGGTATGGCTGAACCGGCTCAGATCGGGGCTTTCATTACAGCGCTGCGGATGAAAGGAGAAACCGTAGAAGAGATAGCAGGGGCGGCCAAAGCCATGCAGTCCAAAACTCAGAAAATCAAGCTCGATGGACCTTTGATCAATATCGATCGAGATGAGATCAATGTCGAAGAGGAAACGATCCTCGATACCCATGGTAACGGCGCAAACGGCACCCAAACGTTTAATATTTCGACGGCAACTGCGCTTGTGGTGGCCGGTGCGGGACTTCAGGTGGCCAAATATGGAAACTGGGCGCTTTCCAAGCAGTGCGGTAGTGCCGATGTGCTGATCAGCCTGGGGGTCAATCTGGACATCAACCTGGCTGATGTTGAAAAGTGCATCCAGGATGTCGGAATTGGTTTTCTATACGCACCGCTTTTTCACGGTGCCATGAAAGCGGTGGCAGCACCGCGGCAGCAGGTCGGGTTAAGGTCGATCTTTAATGTGCTGGGGCCTCTGGCAAATCCCGCCGGAGCCACTTCTCAGGTGCTGGGTGTTTATGATGCCGAGCAAACTGAAAAGATGGCCCGGGTTCTTCAAAAACTCGGAATCCGACAGGCATTTGTGGTCTGTGGCGAAGAAACCTTTGACGAAATCAGCATTTGCGGTACCACGCAGCTGTCACAGCTGAAAGACGGAGTGATAAATTCTTTTGAAATGACACCGGAAACATACGGTTTTAAACGGGCAGCGCCGGAAGCCATCAGGGGCGGGGATGCAAACCAGAATGCCGCTATCATCCGCAAAATACTGGGCGGACAAAAGGGCCCGCAAAGAGACGTGGTGCTTTTAAACGCTGCAGCAGCTTTCGTATCCGCAGGCCTCGACAGCGATTTCAAAGCAGGCATCCAGCGGGCCGGACAAGCGCTTGATTCCGGCCGTGCTGCCGAAAAATTGGATAGACTGGTTAATTTTACGCGCCAATGCAATGTTTTTGTGCGCCGGGCGATGTAAACCCAATGGTAGGTAAAAGGTCTGTGACCCGTCACAGGAAGGTCTGCAGCCAGAGTCAGGCCTATAGGCGGATATCGAAAGCGGGGCTCAAGAGGTTCATGTTGCGGTGACGGTTTTTCGGTTTCACCCTTTTTCTGCGATCCAGACCAATTCTGCGATCGATGGCATGTCTACGCTCTCTGCCGGATCTTCGGTCACATATGCGTTTAAACGTAACGCCGATCCCATTCAGGCTTGAGCGCACCATCCAGCCCCGGACCCATCTGATTTTATCAATATGGTTGTTGGGGATGACCAGTACTATGGATTGACCAAACTGAAATTTGGCACTGGTTTCAATAAAGATACCAGAGCGGCTGACATTTTTGATGACGCCTTTGAATTGTTGATCGCGAAAATTGAAAGATATTGGTTTAAGGTAGGCTTTGCGCGGATATTGCCTCGGGTCTTTGATAAGATTAAGACCGCTGACCTTCGCCTCCTGCCCCGCATACTTCGTTTGAGCATATTGTTTTGCGATCGAATTCATAATCATATTTTGATATAAATAATTTCTGAACCCAAGTCAAATCATTCGAATCAATTTTTAATTAATGAGGGACATTTGAAATTGTGAGGTAAACTTCAAAAAATTGGTAAAATTTTTTCACATTTAAGGCGGGTCCACGCAGCAATCTTTTTAAATAACTGTTATTAATCATAAAAATAAATTCAAAACCAACTTGCGATTTTCGCATAAATCTTGCATAAATTTTTATTATTTAATATTTGAAAGGATTGTGCCGATAAGGCTTTATGGTATCTAACTATTTAGAACTCATCTCAAAAATGCATCTAATCCGCCGCAGGCGGACCCTCGCACGTGATCTACTATTTTTGAGATAAGTTCTAATTTATTGACCTTTAGCGATTTATTAAAATGCTGGACAACGTCATACCCCAACTTCGATTGCAGGTGGCCAAGGCCCATAAAATACTCCCGGAGGATATCGCCGCTTCGGTAGAAAAGGTGTATAATGACATATTGCTGATGCGCGATTTTACACTGAACGAATTTAAGAGAATTCAATCCGATAAAAATTTAAACGAGAATGATCGCAATATTGCGCGGCGCCGGGTTTTGGAAAAAGCCATCACCAAGCTTGAAATGTTAAAGTCACGCAGAAGCACGGCGGACTTAATTGAACAACTGGAAGCCAAATTGTCGGAAGATCCGCAAGCCAATGGTGATCGCCTGCTTCGATATTTAAAAGAACGGGAGGTTCGGGACCGTCTGGCCGGTATGACCGAATCGCAGATCATTTCCCATTTTGAAAAATCGCTTATGGAGGGCAGCAACCAGTTATTGCTGGATGCCATTTTAAACGCCCCCCCCGGATTTGAGATGTTATCACCCAAACTTTTGAAGAAACTAAAACGGGTCCGGGGAAAACATTATTATCCGGAAGTCGTGGCGCAACTCGAGTCGATGCAGAATATGAGCGCCATTATTGACAAGATGTTCAACATCGTGAGAGCCGAGCTAGACAAGATCAGAAAAAAATATCTTCCGATATATATTGTCGAGAAATCAGCATAAAATGAATTCATCGAGGCGAGAATACGACATGGAAGAAAACCCTGAAAAAAGAGATAATGCCCGCATTGATCATCAATGCCTGGTGTCGATTGAAAATCTAAAGGCCGGAACCATAAACAAGGCCAAAATGCTCAACTTCAGTGCCACGGGCTTATATTTTGAGGCCGATAATTTACTGCAGCCCGGCGAAGAGGTGTTTGTCGGTATCGATAATTCACCGTTTGCATCCGCCCAGGGGATGTACGAGTGCTACCGGGTTGAAATTGTCTGGCGCAATGAATTGAAAAAATCCGTTTATTATTACGGTTACGGGGCCAAACACACCATTGATTATCATAAAGTCAATTTGCAAGAGGATGAAACCAGAGAGTGGCAAGATATCCGCAGGCATCAACGCAGGAATTATAAAAAATCGGTTCAAGTAGCTGTCGATGATCGTATTTTTAATGGGCTTATTAAAAACATCAGTCCTGCCGGCGGTTTTATTGAAGCGGACGAGCATCTTGCGGCCGGTCAGAGCATCAAATTTGTGCTGCCGCTAAAAAGCCGACAGCGGGCCATTGTCACAGGCGAGGTCGTATGGTCCGGCCCCGATGGATTTGGTCTTAAATTTTTAAGTGTTGATAAGCAAGAATCTTCCTCGGACCCAACATAAATCTTAAAAACCAAACCATAACATCTCCTTTGTTTCTCAGATCTCCTTTGGAAGTCGATTCATCCGGTGACTGCATCCAACCGGTTTACGCCCCAATAATCCATTGACAATCGATTTCAAGATGTTAACTAATCTATGCTGATAACATGGCCTACACCTTGTAGGTATCAAAGGAGGATGTTATGAAATACCGCTATCTTGGGAACACCGGCCTTCTGGTGTCTCGCCTGTCCCTGGGAACCATGACCTTTGGCGCACCGGATTGGGGATGCGATGAAAAAGAATCCCATGCGATCATCAGAAATTACATCGAAGCAGGGGGTAATTCTCTGGACATCGCAGACATCTACGCCGGAGGGCAGTCCGAAAAAATCGTCGGAACCCTCATGCCCGAGCTGAATCGCGACGGGCTGATTATCGCAAGTAAATTTTCACTTCCCTCGGGTCCGGCAATCACCCAGTTCGGTGCCAACCGCAAGCAGATCATCTCATCATGCGAAAAGAGCCTCAAACGCCTGAAAACCGATTATATCGATCTTTATCACGCCCATGTTCCAGACCCGATAACGCCCTATGAGGAAACCCTGCAGGCGATGGATGATCTTGTGCGGCAGGGTAAGGTCCGCTACATAGGCTCCAGCATGTTTTTTGGGTGGCAGCTGGCCAAGGCGCAAGGCATATCCGCAGCGTACAACCTGGAAAAAATGGTAGCTGGTCAATACATCTACAGCCTGATTCACAGGGAGCTGGAAAGGGAAGTTATACCGGCGGCCGTCGATGCGGGGATTGGAATCACCTGTTTCAGTCCACTGGGTGGCGGGCTGTTGACGGGAAAGTACAAGGGACAGCAGGAACCCGAAAAGGGGTCCCGGGCTTCATTCCGGACTGAAGTGGACGGTCCGCGCTTCTGGCATCCCACGGGGTATAAAACTGCCGAAATAGTGAAGGATGTCTCCAAGAAATCCGGCATCCCCATGACCCAGCTTGCGATTGCCTGGCCGTTGGGGCGGAAATTTGTCACATCTGTGATCATCGGAGCCAAAAACGTCGATCAGCTGGAAGAGAATATGGAACCCGCTGATAGGGACCTGCCACAAGATGTGTGGAATGAATTAGAAGAACGGACCCGCCCCCGGGAGGAATATCTGACCTGGTACAATAAGTTCAACTACGACCGTTTTTTCAATGCAAGCGAGTATCATAACCCGGATGTTGAATTGATTTAAATCCAATTGCCTTATTGAGCGCTAAACGCTTAATAAGGTGTTATCTCTTTAAGCTGCCGGAGTACATCCACCAGCGCATCTGTATCACCGACATTGCCGGGAAATACAATAAAGGCCATACCCGCAAAACGGTTTTGCGTACCCAGCTGCCAGACCGGCACCCCCGGTAGTATCTGACCGAGCACCAGGGCCTTTTTGACATTCAAGGCCCGGGTGGCGATATCACTGGCGGTAATCCCGCCCTTGGCCAAAATGTAGCGCGGCGCGGTTTGAATGCGCTGCACGATGTCGATCAGACCCTGCGAAATCTTCTGCCCGATATGAAGGTTGCTATCAGAATCCCTGCCGGTGACCAGCTGGCGGCTGGTGAATATCAGCATATCGTTTCCCTTGTGCAGCGTATGTTCTGTTTTTTTGGCCACCCGCCAGATCTCATCGTCCCGTCGCTGGTTATCCAAAAGAGCGTTGACGTTCACTTCGGCCCTGGAGATATCGGTTGTGGACAGTAATGCATTGACCTGCTGGGTACTGCGTGGCACATAGGAGCCGACCACTATCAGACCACCACCGGCGGGTGCCATCTGCAAATCGGATGCCGCCAGCAGGGCTCGCGGTGAAATGCCGGCCCGCACCTGCACAAAAGAAGCCGCCGTCCGGTACAAAAAGCGTTTGCCGCGGGCTTCGGCTGCCAGCAGTCCCTGCACAAAGACCTCCAGATCGCGGTAACTGGCGGCGTTTACCGTGCAGCATTGGCAACCACGTAATGTCATCAGCACCTCGGTTACGGCCTCCGGCCCCTTGTTGCGCAGCATGGTGATCGAAACGCTGGCCACATCTTTAGCCGTTACTTGCCCGTTGGTTTTTTCGGCTACCCAGTCGCGCAGATTAGATGTTGCATAGCCAAATGCGCGATCGCGGGCAAATTCAGTTTGCGCAGCGGGTACCAGCATGCCATCCTCATCCACATAGTGCACGTCACCCACGGTGTAGCGTCCGCCTTCTTGGAAAAACGGGATAATCATCCACCCGTCAAAGGTCTGCCCCAGGGCCTCCGACAGCGCTGTCACCTCTTCAGGAAAGTGTCCGCGCAAAGTTGAATCACTGCGGCTAATCACCACAAATTTGCTCTGGGTTTTTTCAGCTGCCGCTATGAGGTTGTTACCGATTTCAGCATTGATCTTGCGGGCTTCCGGCGGTGTCAAACTTCTGGAATTGGTCAGGATGTAGAATGCGGGCAGCTCATTTTGAAGCTCGGCCACAAGTTGTTCCAGCGACCACTCGGTGAGCACCGGCAGGCCGTGGACCGTCTGGGTGCCGGTGGGATCATCGTCTAACACAACCACCTTGCGGCCATCGGCTTTGATGTGTTTTTGAATGGCCGGTCTTAGATCCTGCGGCCATTGCGGCGGCAGGCTGTTGAGCAGTTGGTCTTTAAGCAGTTTTTTATCTTCCAAAATTTTTTCATACCTGAATTTGCACGAGTTGGAGGCTTTCATATGCAAGGCACTTAAGGGCGAGGCTATCCCGCTAAAAGCGGGATGCCTCGCCCTTAATAGCACAGCAGATGGATGCCTCCGGCTCGCCCGCAGGGTGAAAATTAATGAGATAAAATGATTTCAAACCTTTATAAATGCGTTGTAATATTTTTTACTTCTATATTTTGTTTAACTGGCTGTTGGTTACTAGAAAAATATTCTCTCATTAATTTTCATGAAAAATTCGGGGAAAAATTAGTCCTTGTATATTGGAATACCCAATGCTTCGGCGTTGACAATGCTGGGTGCCGCCTGCGGTGCCTCGCCTTCCAGAAATACCGAAATATCCGGTCGCTGCCAGGCAGGATAGCCCTGAAAAATGGCGGCCACATTGCTGGCGGCCAGCGTGGCCATGCCCTGGCGGGTCCAGCTGGTGGCAGAGGCAATGTGCGGCACGATGACGACATTGTCCAGGTCCACCAGGCCCGCTTTCATCTCGGGCTCGTCTTCGAATACATCCAGGCCGGCTTTAAATTCGGGGTGTTT
>JASFEV010000249.1:0-6885 GCA_050124655.1 Desulfobacterales bacterium | reverse complement strand
TCACCATCAGTATTGGGGTGACACAGTATTATCCAAAAGAAGAACTATCCAGCTTTATTCGGCGAGCAGACCAGGCGATGTATTTTTCCAAACAAAATGGACGCAACCGCGTTACTGTCCTGCTGGCCGAACCACACGTCGATTCCAATCCCAAAGCCTAACTTCAATTCAAAAGAATTTTGGTTTAGCCCGTTTAGTCCGCCGGCGGACAAGCGGGTAACGGGCTCAACCGTTTTCAATATTGACCTTTAAATACAAATCCCCGCTTGTGCGTGAGCCCGCGCGCTTCCCCAATCCCTTTAACCGCAGAACCGTGCCGTTGCGAATGCCAGCGGGCACTTTTACATTAAACATTCTTTTTTGAAAGCCCAGTGGAATATTGACCAGTTTGCGGGTGCCATGGATGGCCTCGTGCGGCGTAATTTTAATCAGGCCATACAGGTGCTGATCCTGACCGGAAGCGCTTGGCCGGATCACCTGCAGGCGAGGCGTTTTTCTTTTGGCAGTGTGCTGACGCATCTGGCGGGACAGGCCTGTTTCCGGCAGCGCACTAAACAGCTTCAAAAAAATGATGCCGAACACAAAACCACCGATATGGGCCCACCAGGCAATGCCGCCGCCAACGCCCTGGCTGCCGGCGGCACTTATAAACTGCAACAGGAACCACAGGCCCAGGAAAATATAAGCCGGAATATTCAAAAAATACGGAATAAAAAAAATCGGAATAAGGGTCAGAATTTTGGATTTGGGATGCAGGATGAAATACGCACCCATTACACCAGCGATAGCCCCGCTGGCACCGATTGTCGGCAAATTCGAATGCAGATTCAATACCAGGTGCGAAAGCCCGGAAGCGATGCCACATAATAGATAAAATAGGGCATAGCGAAAGGGACCGAGGTGGTCTTCGACGTTATCACCAAAGATGTAAAGGGACCACATATTGCCCAGGATATGCCAGAAACCACCATGTAAAAACATAAAGGACAGCAGCGAAAATACCTGCTGGCCGGTGGTGAAATAATCGGCAATCTGGGGAAGTGAATAACGTGCCGGAACGAGACCGTAAACGTAGATGAAATGGTTAATTTCAGAGCCCTGGGCGAGCTGCAGGAAATACACTGCAATATTAATGATTATGATGGCCGTATTGACAACCGGATAATTTCGGGTGGGTGTTGTATCGCGTAAGGGTATCATTTTGCGCGTTACCAGCTACGCGTTGCGGGTGTTTGGTGATTGAGTCTATCGTGGACGAGTACGAGGGCGACGACGAAACTGCGCATTATCGTAATCGTCCTCGTGCTCGTTCTCGTCCTCGGTTGTTTCCCAATTGTGTCTCGTTATACGCGTTATGTGTTACGGGTTCCGCATTGCGTGCTGCGAATATGCTATTCACGCTTTCGCAAATTCAACTCGTAACTCGCAACCCGTAACATTGAATTGAAATTTGAAACGCTCACTCAGGTTTCTAAATCTTTGATCCTATCCAAGTGAGACTCCAGTTTTTGCTGTTTTTCTTGCAGACGTTCGTGTTTGGCCTTCACCTGCTCAACGACATCCTGTGGCGCCTTGTTTAAAAAATTTTGATTTTGCAGTTTTTTGGAAATCGCTGCCAGCTCCTTGGTGAGCTTGTTGATTTCTTTGTCAAGCCGCTGAGCCTCTACATCAAAATCGATGACACCCTCCAGGGGCACAAAAATAGTGGCTGCCCCAACCACGGCGGTAGCTGATGATTTGGGCCGCTTGGCTTTCTGATTGACCTCAAATGCCTTTAATTTGGCGAGGTTGATAATCATGTCCTGATATTGCTCGAGCAGGGCGTTAATATTTGCATTCTGGGTTTGAACGACAGCCGCAAGCGCTTTGGATGGCGAAATGTTCATTTCTCCCCTGATGTTCCGGATGGCCGAAATAATCTCGATCAATAGGTTCATATCCGCTTCAACCTGTTTTGCGCCACTGATGGCAGCGCTGTCTTTCCGATCGGCCGGGAACATGGCTTTCATTATCGAGTTTTGTGTGCCGGGTAAGGTATGCCAAATTTCCTCGGTGATAAACGGCATAAAGGGATGTAACAGAATCAGGGTATCGTGCATCACGCGCCATAGGACGCCCAGGGTGGTTACCCGTTTTTGGGGCCCTTCTTTTTCGTACAAGGCCGGTTTGATGGCCTCAAGGTACCAATCACAGAATTCGTGCCACACAAAATTGTAGATCCCGGAAGCCGCTTCGTTAAAGCGGTAGCTATCGATGGCCTCAGCCACTGTTTGGGTCACTCGATGGAGGCGGGACAATATCCACTGGTCCGGAAGCGACAGCGCGCCCAAATTAATCTCCTCGTAAGGTTTATCGATGTGCATCAGCGCAAAGCGGGCGGCATTCCACAGTTTATTGACAAAATGGCGGTATCCTTCGATTCGCTTTTCAGACATTTTGACATCACGGCCCTGGGCGGCAAAAGCCGCCAGCGTAAAGCGGAACGCATCCGTGCCGTATTGCTCGATGACCGTTAACGGGTCGATGACATTTCCCGTGGATTTGCTCATTTTTTTGCCGTGTTCATCCCGCACCAAGGCGTGCACGTAAACGTCATCGAAGGGAACATCTTTCATAAAATGGATGCCCATCATCATCATGCGCGCCACCCAGAAGAATAGGATGTCAAAAGCGGTGACCAAAACCGATGTCGGGTAAAACGTTTTTAAAAGCGGTGATTTTTCGGGCCAGCCCATGGTCGAAAACGGCCATAGCGCCGAGCTGAACCAGGTATCGAGTACATCCGTTTCCTGTACCAGTTTGGAGCTTGCGCATTTCGGGCACGATGGGGGCGCCTCCATGGCAACCGTCACCTCGTTGCAATCTTCGCATGTCCAGGCCGGTATCTGATGCCCCCACCATATCTGGCGTGAGATGCACCAGTCGCGGATATTTTCCATCCAGTCATAATACGTCTTGGTCCAGATGTCCGGGATGATGCGGGTCTGGCCGGACTTGACCGCATCAATTGCTTTGCGCGCCAGGGGCTTTACTTTAACAAACCATTGTCTTGAAAGGTTGGGCTCCACCATTGTGTGGCAGCGATAACAATGGCCGACACTGTGCTTATACGGCTCTATTTTTTCGAGTAGCTGTTGTACCTTCAAAGCGTCGATGACCGCCTTGCGAGCCTCAAAACGATCCAGACCTTTAAATTTACCGGCTTCGGCGGTCATCTTTCCATCATCGCCGATAACCTTTATCGCGGGCAGGCTGTGTCGCAGGCCGATGTCAAAGTCGTTGGGATCATGGGCCGGTGTGATTTTTAATCCACCGGTGCCAAAGGACATGTCCACGTAGTCATCTTTGATGATCGGAATTTCTCGGTCCATCAACGGGAGCATAACGGAATTAGATGTAAGATCCCGATAGCGGTCGTCATCCGGATGCACGGCAACCGCGGTATCACCCAGCATGGTCTCAGGCCGGGTGGTGGCCACCACGATCGCCCCTTTGTCCCCGGTAAACGGATAGCGGATATGATACAGATGCCCGTCGCGTTCTTCGTGTTCAACTTCAAGATCAGCCAGTGCGGTGTGGCATCGATGGCACCAGTTGATGATGTAATTGCCTCTATAAATCAGGTCCTGCTGATAGAGATCGACAAAAACTTTGCGCACCGCAAGGGATAATCCCTCGTCCATGGTAAAACGTTCGCGATCCCAGTCGCAGGATGCACCAAGCCGTTTTAACTGATTGATGATCTCACCGCCGTATTTTTTACGCCACTCCCAGACGGCGGCAATAAATTTCTCACGGCCCAGCTGATACCGATCGGTGTTTTCGGCGGCCAATTTTTTTTCAACTACATTTTGTGTGGCAATTCCGGCATGATCGGTTCCCGGCATCCAGAGCACATTGTCGCCGCGCAGCCTCCGGTAGCGGCACAGAATATCCTGCAGTGTATTGTTCAATGCGTGGCCCATATGCAAGACGCCGGTGACATTCGGTGGTGGAATCACTATGGAGTAGCTTTTTTGCGGACTTTTTTCGGCCGCAGCAAATAAACCTTGCTCCTCCCAGTACTGATACCAGCGTTTTTCCACTTCGTGTGGCGTGTAGGCTTTTTCCAGCAGATTCGAACTCATCGGTTAGATATTCCTTCCCTTAACGGCTCCATAAATATGTTGACGCCATTCAATCAACCGATTCAACAGCGCCCGTTGCTGCGATCCAAAAACAGATGCATCCAATGGATGGATGCGGACTCTAAGAAAGAAACAGGGGATTAACGAATAATCCCCTGCTATTAGCATAGTCGTGCAAGAAAATATAGTTTTTTTTGCGTCTTACCGATCTTGTGGGCCAGTGATTTTAAAGAAGATCCTCATCGCGATCGTCTTCCAGCAGAATCTTTTTTAGACGCTCGATTTCTTTAGTAACCGCCTTTTCAATGATCTGAATTATCTTGGATTCAATTTTACCTGAAAATTTTCGCTCGATGATCTCTTCAATGATTTTTTCCATCTGATCTTGGCTGGCATTTAGCGTGGTGCCCCCGGCAACTACAAGCGGCACATCGATGGATTCTCCGCCACTAACAGCAACATCTTCGATTTCGTCGTCACTGATTTCGGCATCTTCGGTTTTAATTTCATAAAGATCATCTTGGCTGTCATCAAATTCCGGTTCAGGTATTTCAACTGCTACTTCGTCAGGCTCAACTTCTATATCAGGCTCGGCTTCTCCATATAGCCCGGCCCCTTCATCGATCTCGGCTTCTCCATATAGCTCGGCCCCTTCATCGATCTCGGCTTCTTCATATAGCTCGGCCCCTTCATCGATCTCGGCTTCTTCATATAGCTCGGCCCCTTCATCGATCTCGGCTTCTCCATATAGCTCAGCCCCTTCGTCGATCTCAGCATCTTCATCGAGTTCGGTTTCCTCATCGATGTCATCAGAAAAAATAGTTTCGAGCTGCTCTATTTTTTTTGAAATTTCGCTGGAATCCATACTAAAATCAAAATCTTCTTCTGTTGCGGTCTGCTCCATACTAAAATCAAAATCTTCTTCTGTTGCGGCCTGCTCCGCCAGGTTTATCTCCTCTCGGGCTTCGACCCCCAGTGTGCTGGCGAGCTCTTTTTCAAAATCCTCATTGATTTGAATCTCTTCATCCAAAGAATCATTGATAAAATCTTTTAGCTCGGCATCTTCAACATCGTCATCGGATCCATCAAATTGGATGATGTCTTCTATTTCTTCCTGCTCGTTTTCGTCGTCTTCCTCTACGTCGATCAATTCAAGAAATTCATCATCATCATCTTCTTCTTCCTCTGTATCCAACACCTCGCTGATTTCCGAGAGCGTCATCATCTCACTTGTGTCTTCAGATAAAATATCGTCAAATTCGGTAACCTCAGCCACCTCGTCGTGGTTGTCCGCTTTGAGCACCGGTTCACTTTCAATGGGTAAGATTTCATCCGCTTCTTCGTCTTCCTCCTGAAATGCCAGATCATCTGACAATCGAATGACATTTTCAGGATCACTGTCATCGTCTTCCAAGGCATCTAAATCGATGATATTCTCAACCGCCGGCAGTTCCGACGCTTCGATTTCATCATCAATATCTGCATGCGACTTTTGGCTTATTTCGGGTTGCTTTGATAAGGAGTTGACTTCGTCTTTGAGTTCGATGATATCATCATCATCTTCATCGAAACCGTGGGGCATTGCCTCACTCAGATCAAGCCGCAGTTTCTTGTCCGGTTTGTCCTGCTCCGGAGGATGGTTCTCATGATCAGCCATATGGGGCACCGTCCGTTATGATAAGGTTATTGACAATTTAATTCTTGCACCAAACCATTATGATATTTAAAAAAAATTATCATATGGTATAGTGGAAGTCAAGCAATTTGATCTGAAAGTATTGCCGGCAAATCCTGTAATATCAATTGTTTCTGCTAATAGATGATGAGAAAACTGCGCTATTTTTACATTGATCCGGCCGAACTGCAAAAAGAGCCCGTCACGTTAAGGGGTTCGGACGTGCGCCATATCAAAAATGTATTGCGCTTAAAACCCGGCAGCAGGATCTGTCTGGTTGACGGGGAGGGATTTGAGTACCATGCGATCATTCAGCGGTTTTGGGTCGATCGGGTGGAATTAGAGATTATGCATCGGCAACAGGGAAAAAAAGAATCTCCGGTGCGCATCAGCGTAGCGCAAGGTTTGTTAAAAGAAAAAAAGATGGATCGTCTGCTGCGGCATCTTTGCGAGCTGGGTATTGACGATTGGATTCCATTTATTTGCGAGCGCTCGATTCCTACATTCGAGGCGAAGCGGTTGGCTTCCCGACGGGAGCGCTGGCAAAAGATCGTTCAAGAATCCGTGAAACAATGTCAAAGAGCAAAATTGCCTCAAATTGGCGAAACCAGGATGTTTCAAGACGTTTTGGAGGTTGGGCAAAGCTGTGATCTGACAATTGTCTTTTTTGAAAATGAAGACGCCACACTCAATTCGCTGGTAACACCCGCTCTGCAAACATCGGTGCAAAATATTCTCTTGATTTTAGGGCCCGAAGGGGGATTTGCCAATGGGGAAATTGAAATGGCGCGGGCGGCCGGCTGCCGTGTCGCCGGGCTGGGACCGCGGATCCTGCGTGCTGAAACCGCATCCATTGCCGCCTGCACTTTGGTTCAATATCTATTTGGCGATATGGGCTAAAAAGATCTTGACAAAAAAGGGTGCATTTAATAGTGGTTTCATTCGAATTTACGCAAAAAAATCAATGAGATTCCGTGAGCCGAGGTAGCTCAGTCGGTAGAGCAGGGGACTGAAAATCCCCGTGTCGGCAGTTCGATTCTGTCCCTCGGCACCAAATAAAAAATAATGAAATCAATTGTTTAA
>JASFEV010000248.1:0-6888 GCA_050124655.1 Desulfobacterales bacterium | reverse complement strand
TTGATCTAAACATAACCGCCGGTGAGATTCACGGGATTCTGGGGGAAAACGGTGCCGGCAAAAGTACTTTGATGAAAATCCTGGCAGGTTTCAGTGCACCCACCCGGGGCCGCATTCTGGCAGACGGCGCTGCGGTCGATTACCGCAATCCGGCTCAGGCCGCTGAGCTGGGCATCGGCATGCTCTACCAGGATCCGCTCGATTTTCCGCTGTTGACCGTGCTGGACAATTTTATGCTCGGGCAAACCGTGGGCCTGAATTCGCAACCCAAAAAAAATCGCGAAAAGTTTACGGCGCTGTCCGATGCCCTGCATTTTGAATTAAAACCGGATCTGGCTCTGAATTCGCTGACCATTGGGGAACGACAACAGCTTGAAATTATTCGTCTGATGGCACTCGGCATCCAGGTGCTGATCCTGGACGAACCAACGACCGGTATATCCAGCACGCAGAAAGCGGTTCTTTTTGAGGCCCTTAAAAAACTGGCAGCTGAGGGTAAAAGCATCATCTTGGTGTCGCACAAGCTGGAAGATGTCGAGGCCTTGTGCGACCGGGTAACCGTGCTGCGCCACGGCAAGGTCACCGGAGAAATGGATCGGCCGTTTGATTCCCGTCGGCTTCTGGAAATGATGTTCGGTATCCCGCCGGTTTTCCCGCCGCGTTGCGCGGAAACTCCGGGCAAAGACGTCCTGGTCATGAACCAGGTGTGCGGCAGCGGTGGGCGCGCGGGACTTCAAGATTGTGATGTGATCCTCCGCGAGGGCGAAGTCGTCGGTCTAGCCGGGCTCGAGGGCAGCGGGCAGGGCGTGTTTCTGCGAATTGCCGGCGGGTTGAAACCGGCCAGGCGAGGTTCGATCAGCCTGCTGGGGCGCGACATGCAGGGGAAAAACCATCATGCCTTCAAACGCCAGGGTGTTTACTTTCTGCCGGGATCGCGCCTTGAGGAAGGGCTGATTGCGGGTTTGAATATTACCGAGCACTTTGCATTACAGGAGGACCGCAGCCATTTTGTGGTTCGCTGGTCGGATGCCCTGCAGCAGGCCAACCAGCAAATCGAAAAGTTTCAAATCAAAGGTCGGCCGGATTCCACGGTCGAAGCGCTATCGGGGGGCAACCAGCAACGCTTGTTACTGTCATTTCTGCCTGCAGACCCGCATTTGCTGATTCTTGAAAATCCCACTCGCGGACTAGACATCGAATCGGTCAACTGGGTCTGGCAGCATTTGCTTACCTTCTGCAGCAAAAAAACCAGCATCGTCTTTTCTTCACCGGAGCTGGATGAGATTTTAATGGTGGCCGATCGTGTGCTGGTTTTTTTCAACGGTCGGGTAATCAAGGAAGTGGCAGCCACCGATACGAACGCCCAGGAGCTGGGAAGGGCGATAGCGGGTAAGGTCTGATAAGCAAACTTAAATAGGTTGAGCCCGTTTGCCCGTTATCCCGTTGGCCGGTATAGAAAAATTGAGATAGGCTCTTTTGCGATTTGAACGGGCTCAATCCGCCGGAGGCGGACTCAACGGGCTTATCCCGTTTCAAGAGGACCTTCGGCCGGCATACCTGATGAAAATCTGATTAATTATGAATGAACCCCTGGCGAACAGATTGGAAGGTTTTACCCGTCAGTCGCGGCATTTGCTGGTGACCGTGGCGGTCGTGTTTTTTTTCACTTCCCTGGTGCTGATCATTGCCGGCGCACCGCCACTGGCCGCCTACTATCACATCTTTAAAGGATCGCTGGGGTCCTGGATTAAATTTTCGCATGTCATCAAAAGCTGGATTCCGCTGACACTCTGTGCCTGCGGCCTGCTGTTTACCTTTCGGATCGGCTTGTGGAACATCGGCGTCGAGGGCCAGGTGATGATGGGGGCCGTTTTCACGACGGCGGTGCTGCGCCTGGGGCTGGAAAGCCAGCTGCCTTACCTGATAATTCTGGGATCCATTATCGCCGGTCTGGTGGGCGGCGCTCTTTGGGCCCTGATCGCCGGCTTTCTCAAAACAAAGGGTGGCGTCAATGAAATCTTTGCCGGCCTGGGGCTTAATTTCGTGGCCCAGGGTGTGATCCTATGGCTCATCTTCGGACCATGGAGGCGACCGGGGGTTGCCTCGATGAGCGGCACGGAAGTCTTTCCGCCGGCATTGTGGCTGCCCCAGCTGGCATCGCTGCGGCTGTCGCTGCCGGCGCTGGCTATTGTATGTTTGGCCTTGATTTTAACAGCCTTGATTCTGCGGTACACCAAAATCGGTTTGCATCTAAAAGCCATCGGCAACAATCCGTCTGCTGCCTATTTGTTCGGACTGAAACCGGCCCGCAATATGGTGCTGGCCATGATATTTGCCGGCGGATTCGCGGGTGTGGCCGGCAGTCTTCAGGTCAGTGGGGTGTATCACCGCCTGCTGCCCGCCATATCCAGCAACTACGGGTACTTGGCCCTGCTGGTGGCCATGCTTTCTAATTACAATATCTGGCTGGTGCCGCTGGTGGCTTTATTTTTTGCCTGCCTGAATGTCGGCAGCATCCAGCTGCCCATGGCGCTCCAGCTGGATTCTTCCTTGAGCGGTGTGATTCAGGGCGCCCTGGTGCTGGCCACCCTGGGTGTGCATGCATGGCGACGGCAGCGGGCTCAGGGCAGCAAGCAGTAGGCATAAGATACAGTATATTGCACTGTTCGTTAAATTAATTAGATACAAAATACAATTTCCAAGCAGCAAATTACAAATAAATCTCAAATCTCAATTATCAATGTCCAAAACAGTTTGAGATTTCGTATTTTGATTATTGTAATTTGTTTGGAATTTGAGTTTTGTGATTTGGGATTTAAGAAATTTGGCGCTATCAATTTTCTTACGTTAGCACTCCATTGAGGGGCTATGCTTGAACTAGACATTACCATCTTATTTGCCGGCGTGATAGCCGGAGCCGCGCCTATCGTACTGGCGGCCCTGGGTGAGACCATCACGGAGAAAGCCGGGCTGATCAATCTTTCGCTGGACGGCTCCATCCTGTTGAGCGCTATGGCGGCTTTTGCAGTTGCCTTTGAGACCCATAGCCTTCTGGCCGGGTTTGTCGCCGGGGCACTGGTGGGGGCCCTGATGGCGCTGACGGTAGCGGTTTTCAGCATTTACCTGGGCCAAAACCAGGTGGCCGTCGGGTTTGTGCTTACGCTGATGGGAAGAGATTTGGCTTATTTTATCGGCAATCCCTACTCCCGTATCCAGGGCCCCCAGGTCAAACCGCTGGCCGTGCCTCTGCTGGAAAAAATTCCGTTTGTCGGCGATGTTTTTTTCAACCACAATTTAGCCGTCTATTTCAGCCTGATATTGATATTGCTGTGCTGGTGGTATATTTACCGCACCCCTTACGGCCTTAAGCTGCGCTCGGTGGGTGAGCACCCCCGGGCGTCCTATGCCCGGGGAATAAATCCGCAAATATTGCAGGTCTTATACGCCATCTGCGGCGGAATGTTGGTGGGTTTGGCCGGGGCCACCTTTTCGCTGGCCACCAAGCCCGGCTGGGGCCGCCCCCAGGGCGCCGAGGGTACCGGCTGGATTGCACTGGCGCTGGTTATTTTCGGCGGCTGGAATCCGGTGCGGGCGGCCATCGGGGCCTATCTGTTTTCTTTTTTACAGGTTATGGGCATCTATCTGCAGGGCTGGCTGCCGTCGGTGCCGGCCCAGGTCTTTCAGGTGGCGCCCTTCCCATTAATGATTTTTACGCTGCTGATCATGTCCTTTGCCCAGAAAGAATCCGTGCAGATCTGGGCCGAAGGCAAAGCGCACGTCAAAGCTCTGCTGAATATGTTTTCGGGGATGGCACCCTCGGCCCTGGGTAAGCCCTACCGCCCGGAATGAGGGGGCCTCACGCAAAACCGCCCCGATAAGATCTTCCGGACTTACGGGGCAGGCCAAGATGCAAAAATTAAAGCCAAGGGCATAGGGCATAGCGTGACGATGATGAGAATGAAGAGAACAAATCTGATTATCAACCCTATTCGCTATGCCCGCTTAATTCTGCTACTCCATAACTCCACCACTCCTTTGTCCTTAAATAATTATAGACGTCTTCTTCTTTCTTACGACCTTGCCTGCGGTTGCTTTTTGTTTTGTAAGTGATAAGGGTATTGCAGTTTTTCAGATTTAAATATATAAGCTGGTTCTTTATTGTGAAATAAAGAAACGGGCGTCACAATTTTTCAATTTTTATCTTAATTATGCTATAATTGAAATTTTGAGTGACAACCGATTTGCTGCAGCAGCGCACAAGGAGTTTGAGAAATGAATCGCAAATTGATCATGGTATTCACTTTGATAATGGTTTTGGGCCCTCTCACCAGCGGCCTGGCTTCCGATAATGTCGAGTGGAGCGTCTTACAGACCCTTCAGCTGGACGCCACCCCCATAGACGTGGCCCTTACGCCCGACGGCCGCAAGATTTTTGTGCTGACCGATCAGGGCAAGGTTTTGGTCTTCTCACGAAGCACCAAGCCGGATGCTAAAATTGATGTCGGCAATCACGTGGATCGAATTAAATCAGGCCCCAGGGGCGATACGCTGATATTAAGCAGCGGCAAAAACAAAACCATTCAGGTGATCAGCATTGATTTTATCCAGACCATCAATACGTCTGGTTCCCCGTTCAAAGGTCCGGAAGATGCACCTGTAGTGATTGCCGTTTTCGATGACTTTCAATGACGGTACTGTGCCGGGCTGGCGCCCGTACTCGAGCAGGTGCTCGAGAAATATCCGCAAGATGTCAAAGTTGTTTTTAAAAACTTTCCCATCAGCAGCCACAAATTTGCCATGAAGGCGGCCGTTGCCGCCCTGGCGGCTGAAAGCCAGGGAAAATTCTGGGAGTTTCATGATTTGCTGTTTGAAAACTATAACAAGCTCAGCGATGAAAAAATTCAGGAGATTGCCCGGACCGTCGGCCTGAACCAGGAAGAATATGAAAAGATGAAGAAAGATCCGGCTATTCAAGGTAAGATACGACGGGACCTTGCCGACGGACGCCAGGCAGGGGTCAGGGGGACGCCCACCGTTTTTATCAACGGCAAACGATTGCGGGACCGCAGCCTTCAAGGTTTTCAGGCTGCCATCGACAAACAACTTGCCAAACTCGGCAAGTCAGCCGCCAAACCCGCTTCATAAAAAAGCCGCTTTTACAAAAATGGTTAGTTGTGATGGGAAACCGGTTTGCCAGGTTTGTGCCGCTGACCGGATGGCAGATGGATGGTTTTCGTCGTGGAGGCGTTTAGCCGCTTGACCCAATCGGCTGCTTTTTCCAGCATTATTTCATTGGCGGAGACCCGCACAAAATACGTCGGTTGCTCAGTCCAGGCGCCGGTGTTCAAGTACTTGATACCATTGACAAACTGCTCTTCAGCATAATGGGTATGGCCGCAGGTCACGGCCTCAAATCCGTATTTGGCGGCATAATTGACGGCATTGTGCATCACATTTTTACGCAAATAGCCGTAGAAGCGCTTCCATTTTTTAGCGTATTGGGCCACATGGATTGGGCGGGCACCTAGCTTAATTCTGAAATCGTGCAGCATTTTAAAGGTTTTGATAAAAAGCCAGCTATGGGGCATGACCTCGTCAAAAAAATCACCATGGGTAATAAACAGTCTTTTGTGCACGGCATAGTGCTGTTTTATCTGTATTTTTCCAAGATTATCAGGGATATATCCATTGTCATGATTTCCGCGTACCCAAATTACCCGCTGTTGCAAAGACATTGCTGCAAAGCGGTCCAGAATCTGTCGATCGGCTGACCTCATGTTTGCATAAGGATTATCGATAATATCTCCATTTAATATAAATTCATGATCTTGTGGAATATTCTCGAGAAATTGTATGAAGTTTTCCCGCAAACAGTAACGCGATCCAATATGCAGATCACTAACAATAATAGCTTTCATATTATCATAAGAATGTTTGATCATAATTAACGTCACAGCCAATATCGGTTAACGGGCATTAAACTTGATAAAATTCCGATTTCAATTCATTTTTATTTGGTGAGAATTTGTTCTATCTTCCCTGATAACTCCTCCATGGTGAAGGGTTTCTGCATAAAGCCATCGCAGCCGCGTTCCAACAATTCAATGGCCTGCCCATCTACGCTGTATCCGCTTGATAGCAGGACTTTCACATCCGGATTTATTTTTTTAATGATATCATAGACATCGCTGCCGCCAAGGTCCGGCATGATAATATCCAAAACAACAATTTTGATGGCATCTTTATGCGCTTTAAAGATGTCGATCGCCTCGGCACCATTTTGAGCCTTCAATACTGTATACCCTAATTTTTCAAGCATGTTGGCCGCTACGTCCAACACCAGATCCTCATCGTCGACGACCAATAACGTTCCGCTGCCCCTGATAAGTTCTGAAGCCGTTTCGGCCGGTTCCTCAATTGTCTTTTGGGTGGCGGGCAAATAAATGGTAAAGGTTGTCCCCTGGTTTTTTTCAGACTCTACATCGATGTATCCATCATGGCCTTTGATAATTCCGTATACTGAAGCCAAGCCCAGACCCGTGCCCCGGCCCATTTCCTTAGTGGTAAAAAACGGATCAAAAATGTGCTCCAGGGTCGCTCTATCCATTCCGATACCGGTATCGCTGATGGTTGATTGCACATAATTGCCCGGCCGGGGATTAAACTGGTTACTTTTAATATTCACATGGCTCACATTCTTTGTTTTCAGATAAAGATATCCGCCGCCGGGCATCGCATCAGCGGCATTGACATACAGATTCAACAGGACCTGTTCGATCTGCCCTCGATCAGCTTCAATCGAAAAAAGAGGGTCAGCAAAATCCCGCTCAATGATGATTTCTTTGCGGGTTCTTCCAAAGGTTTCAACGCTCTCATCTGAGACCTGGT
>JASFEV010000247.1:0-6908 GCA_050124655.1 Desulfobacterales bacterium | reverse complement strand
AAAAAGTTGCTGCCACGATCCGCACGGTCGAAAAAGCCCATAGACCTATAGCATAGTATAAAAGTGCCTGGGCAGTCAACAGCGCAGCATCCAAACTGAATTCTCCTCTTTGAAACAGCACGGTAATAATTGGCCTGCGCAAGATAATGAGGCCCACCATGGATGGAATGGTTAAAAACAGAGTCAATCTGACGGCGTAACTAAAAGTATCCTTCAAGGCTGTAA
Source organism: Desulfobacterales bacterium (assembly GCA_050124655.1). Taxonomy (GTDB): domain Bacteria; phylum Desulfobacterota; class Desulfobacteria; order Desulfobacterales; family JAHEIW01; genus JAHEIW01. Next base: position 6,683 of record JASFEV010000247.1, on the reverse strand, counting down.
GATCTTGCAAGGCTGCTTGACGAGAAAGGCTCGGCAATACGGCCGTTGCCGCTGCAATCGCAAATATGCCCAAGGGAAATTGAACCAGACGGTCGGCAAAATATAAAACAGTGACACTACCCTCGGGTAGAAAAGATCCCAGCAGCGTTCCGACCAGCACATTGATCTGGTAAACGGCGCCACCGAGTATCACCGGTGGCATGAGTCGACTCATTTTTTTTAAGCCCGGGTGAAAAATCTTTGTTTTTGGCCAAAATTTAAATCCCCGCCCTACCATGGCCGGTAACTGAAACAGCAACTGCGTAATACCGCCAATCATTACTCCGATAGCCAGTCCCAATACGGGTGTGTCAAGATGGGGGCATAAGAAAAAGACCGAACAAACGATCGCCAGATTCAATAAGACCGGTGCCAGTGCCGGGGCAGCAAAATGTCCGAATACGTTGAGTATCCCCATGCACAAAGCGACCAGGCCGATAAAGAAGATATAGGGAAACATGATGCGGGTAAGGGAGATGGTTAGGGATAATTTCTGCGGTGTATCAATGAATCCGGGAGCGATGATTTTGACGATAAGGGGTGCTGCAAGTATGCCAGCCAGAGAAATCAAAACTAAAATAATCGACAATGCCCACAGGGCAGAACGTGCCAGTCGAAAAGCCTCATCTTTGCCATCGATTGCCAGGTATTCGGTCAATACGGGCACAAACGCATTGCTGATGGATCCTTCGCCCAATAGCTTCCGGAGCAAATTGGGTATTCTAAACGCAGCGATAAAAGCATCTGAGTTTTGACCGGCGCCAAAATACCAGGCAATGACCGCATCACGAATAAATCCCAGGATACGGCTCAGCAATGTTGCAGCCCCGACAACGCCGGCGGCTTTAATCACCTGGGATTTTTCGGACATAGCTGAATTCGGAGAAAACCACTTGACATCTAAATTTCAGTAATGTATCAAGCATGGTTTAAAGTAATTAGGCAGTCATTTCAACAGGGTTGTCATTGGAAAAAGGAGTAAGGACGTTGGCAAATCATAAATCAGCTGAAAAACGTGCCCGCCAGAATGAAAAACGGCGCCTGCGTAATAAAGCAGTTAAGACCAGAATAAAACATATCACTAAAGACGTTCGTTTGGCTTCTGCGGAAACATCAAAGAATGAAGCCATAGCCAAAGTGCATGCAGCTCAATCTTTGATTGATAAAGCTGTCAAAAAAGGGGTCATCCACAAAAAAACCGCTGCCCGCAAGATATCGCGTTTGTCGAAACTGGTAAACACGCTTGTTGTTTTTTAGCGATCGGCTGTTTTTTCCCGCCTATTAGAACCTATCTCAAAAATAGTGGATCACGTCAAAGAGCAAGGCACCGACCGACGAAAAAGCGCCGCATACACAATAGTATGTGAGCATTTTGAGGAGTTCGGTAACGCAGCTATTTGGCGTTAGACGCATTTTTGAGAGTGGTTCTAAAAATCATCGCTAAACCGATTTAGGACTCTTTCCGCCATACGTTTTGACAATATCCTTATGGCATTTTGTCGATTCGCAGCGGAGATTTCTGGATTTGGGTCCACAAAATACTCTTCAAAATCAGTGATTTCTCTGGCAGCCCAAGTCGTCCGCCCATCGGATTGGGTCAATTTTAGGTCAATTGAGACGATTACGCGCCTTTCATCAGCGACCGTCGATGTTCTCGTCGAGACCGTCCGTATGTCCACGTGTCTGACAACTCCGGACATAATGACATCAGCATCGGCCATTCCATTTGCCAAATGATGTGTTTTGCGCAAAGTCAGTTCATTTAACAGCGCCTCGGTTATGATGTTTTCCACCCCCGTCTCCTGGGTTTGATTCTCCAGGACATTTACGAACAAACGCTCGGTCTCCCCCGGAAATCCGCGCTGCTCAGCAAACCGATAACCGCATGCTTCACACAGGGCTGCTGCTATGATGATGATTATGCTAATCTTGCTTTTGCTCAAAGTTTTCATCCATTCTGGGCTCCGAGGTTCAAAGCTTCAGCGTTCAGAGGTTAAACATTTCATCTTCTTGGCCACTGGCTACTCGCTTCTGGCCACTGGCCAAAAACCAGTGATCAATTACTGAAAGCCAGCTGCCAGCAGCCAGAGGCCAGCAGCCATATACTGAGCTCCGAAGCCTAAACCCTGTACCTTCGAAACTTAGACGACAATATTAACCAATTTGTCCTTCACATAAATCACTTTCTTGACTGCTTTGCCTTCGGTAAACTTGATAACGCGCGGGTCTTCCAGCGCCCGCTGTTTGATTGTTTCTTCGTGGGTATCGGTCGCCACTGAAAACTTGCTTCGCAGTTTGCCGTTGACCTGGATAACAATCAACAGATCATCCTTCTCCAGCGCCGCTTCCGAATAGGAAGGCCAGGGCGCCAGCAAAACACTCGTCGTATGGCCCAGCGCTTCCCACAACTGTTCTGCAAAATGAGGAACGATCGGTGATATCAGAAGTGTGAGTGATTCAATTGCCAACCGCATGACCCGAACCGTCTCGGCGTCACCCTCGGATTCGTCGATGGCGCTCATCGTGTTGAAAAGCTCCATGATGGCACTAATGGCCGTGTTAAAATGGTAGCGATCCTCAATGTCTCGTGTTACCTTCTTTATCGTTTGGTGTGTTTTTTTTAAAAGTTCCCGAATGTCACCTTCTAAAGCATCCGGCTTACCGTCAAATGCGGAGACATCTTTGACCCGACCCATCCACGTTGCGGTCAGGCGCCATACACGATTTAAAAAGCGATAGCCACCTTCAACACCCTGCTCGCTCCACTCTAAGTCCCGCTCAGGTGGTGCTGCAAACAAACAAAAAAATCGGGTGGTATCAGCGCCATATTTTTCCAGAAGAATGTTGGGGTCGATGACATTCTTTTTGGATTTAGACATCTTCTCAACACGCCCCACAGCTACAGGCTGATCACAATGGATACAAAAACGCTGTGTGTCATTCACACGAACTTCTTCGGGCAGCAAATACCCATGCCGCGAACATGAAACCGTTTCTTTGCAAACCATTCCTTGCGTCAACAGCCGCGTAAAGGGCTCCTTAAATTTGACCAGCCCCTGATCCTTAAGCACGCGCGTATAATATCGGGAGTACAGCAAATGTAAAATGGCATGTTCAACACCGCCGATGTATTGATCCACCGGCATCCAGTAATCGACCGCATTTAAATCAAACATGCCCTTATGGAAATCCGGGCTGCAATAGCGGTCGAAGTACCAGGAGGATTCAACGAATGTATCCATGGTGTCGGTCTCCCGACGCGCTTTTAGGTCACCGCATTTCGGGCAACTTGTTTTGACGAATGAATCCAGCTGCGGCAGCGGAGACTTGCCGCCTTCAAGCAATTCAACATCTTCCGGCAATACGACTGGAAGATCTGCTTCCGGTACCGGTACGACACCACATGTGTCACAATGGATGATGGGAATCGGAGCACCCCAGTATCGTTGTCTGGAAATACCCCAGTCGCGCAACCGAAAACTGACTTCTTTTTGTCCCAGATTTTTTTTCTCCAGATATGCGGCAATTGCATCCATTGCTGCTCTGTTGTCCATGCCGTCAAATTCACCTGAATTTATCATAATACCGTCGCCCGTGTAGGCTTCGGAAATGGTTTTGGCCTTTAAATCTTCATCCGAAGGGGTAACCACGACCACGATGTCTAATCCGTATTTTTTGGCAAAATCAAAATCGCGTTGATCATGCGCGGGTACGGCCATAACCGCGCCGGTTCCATATTCCATTAAGGCAAAATTGGCCGTATAAATCGGCATACGAATCCCATTTAAAGGGTTGATGCAGTGAGCGCCAAGAAATACCCCCTCTTTTTCGTATTCTTCGACGGCTTTATCCGATCGGTCCTGCATCGACATCCGATCGACGAACGCCTGCACCGGTTTTTCCTGAGGCGTATTTCTCGCAAGCTGCATTGTCAGGGGATGCTCCGGCGCTAGACACATAAAGGTGGCACCGAATACAGTATCATGACGGGTCGTAAATACCGGGATGACGATATCCTGGTTTTCAACTTTAAACCGAATTTCAGCACCATAGCTTTTTCCGATCCAATTTTTTTGCATCGTGATGACTTTTTCCGGCCATCCGGGCAGTCGATCCGAATGGGTCAGCAAATCGTCGGCGTAATCAGTGGTTCTGAAAAACCATTGCCACAGTTTTTTCTGCCGAACCGGCCCCCCGCAGCGCCAGCACAGACCGGCTTCGACCTGCTCATTGGCCAAAACCGTCTGGCATGACTGGCACCAATTCACGAAAGATTCCTTACGGTAAGCCATTCCTTTTGCATACATCCTGAGAAATAGCCATTGCTCCCACCGATAATACTCGGGTCGGCAGGTTGCGATTTCTCTGTCCCAGTCGTAGGAAAAGCCCAGCCGTTTTAGCTGCGCCCGCATGGCATTGATATTGGCATACGTCCATTTGGCAGGATGGGTATTGTTTGCAATCGCAGCGTTTTCAGCCGGCATGCCAAAAGCATCCCAGCCCATAGGGTGCAACACATTAAATCCGCGCATGCGCTTGTAGCGCGCAACAACATCACCGATGGTATAATTGCGAACATGTCCAATATGAATCTGACCGGAAGGATACGGGAACATTTCCAAAAGATAATATTTCTCCTTATCCGGATCCTCCTTGACTTTAAACAGCTGGGTTGACTCCCAGTAAGCCTGCCATTTAGATTCAATTTTTTGGGGATCGTATTTTGCGTCCATTACCTCCACCTCTACCCGCCTGGATTATCATTCACCGCAACCGTGTCGACGTTTTCTTGCCACAAAATGATAACAATAGCAAGATAGTCCGTCAACTCACTGGCACAGCCAAGCATTCCAGAATGGAAACGTGTCCGGAAGGGCTAATACATTTTTGGATAAATCTCAGCAGCCAGAAATCGTTTGACTTGTTATTGACAATTGCATATTCAGGCAATACGCCATTTGAGGGCTTTGCCCGATTTGGAATGTTGGAATAAATTATAGATTTTTAGTCCAAGATAGATATCAAAAGGTGATGTCTTTATGGGTATTAAGATCCTTATTAACGCAATTGACCCGGAAGAGTGCCGGGTCGCTGTAGTAAAAGCAAATAAACTTGAAGAGTTTTATGTTGAAAGTGCTGCCCGGGAAATCACCCAAGGCAACATATATAAAGGGATTATATCCCGCATTGAGCCCAGTCTGCAGGCCGTGTTTGTAGATTATGGCGCCGATCGACACGGGTTTCTGCAACGGCATGAAATTCATAGCGACTATTTTCATGAAAATGAAGGTGGCGACCACTCCATCGAAAAACTCGTTCGGCGCAGTCAAGAAGTCATGGTCCAGGTCACCAAAGAGCCTTTCATGAAAAAAGGCGCCATGCTGACCACATACGTATCTTTAGCGGGTCGTTATCTGGTGCTCATGCCCGGAAACGATAAGCGCGGCATTTCGCGTAAAATTGCCGATGAAGATGAACGCAGTCGTCTTAAAGGACTCCTCGAAAAATTGAAAATCCCTGAAGACTTCGGTCTCATCGTGCGCACGGTCGGGATTAATTGTACCAAAACCCTATTAGCCCGCGATTTAAGGTACTTACTGCGACTTTGGAAAACGATCAAAAAAAACGTCATGCAGGAAAAGGCTCCGGCCCTGCTCTATCGTGAAAGGCATCTCGTGCTAAGGTCCATCCGGGATTACTTCACACCGGAAGTTTCAGAAATTCTAATCGATGATCCCTCCATGTTTCAGGAGGTCAAGGATTTTATCAAGATTATTTCCCGCAAACATCATAAAATCGTTAGATTGTACAAAGGCGCCAAACCGATTTTCACCCAATTTGGGGTTGAAGACCAGATTGCACCCATTTTTGAAAGTCGCATCAACTTAAAATCAGGAGGCTCTATTGTTATCGAACAAACCGAGGCGCTGGTGTCCATCGATGTGAACTCTGGCAAATCCACCCATGAACGATCGATTGAAAAAACCGCTTTTCTAACCAATCTTGAAGCGGCTGAAGAGGCGGCCCGGCAATTGCGGCTCAGAGACCTGGGCGGTCTCATCGTCATTGATTTTATTGATATGCGCGAACCCAAGCATCGCTCAGAAGTTGAGCGCTGCCTGCGGCGCTTTGCCACTGAAGACAAAGCCAAAACAAAAGTCGGCAAGATATCACGTTTCGGATTATTAGAAATGTCCCGTCAGCGGATTCGACCTTCGATAGAATTTGGCAACTACCATCCCTGTCGCCATTGTAAAGGCAAAGGTTTGGTCGCTTCAACCGAAAATTTGGCGGTTGGGTTTCTTCGCAAACTCAGCTTAGAAACGCTCAAACCGGGTATTACGGCTGTAAAAGGAATTGTGCCGGTGGATGTGGCTGACTATCTACTCAATAAAAAGCGCAAAGAGATTGCAGTATTGGAGGAACGCCGCAATCTGAGTGTCACAATTGAAGGCGACTGGTCAATGACCCCGGGTGACAGCAACATTATTTATCAAGACCAAAAGAAACCTTAGTAAAATAAGTTCGATATTGACAGCTCTTACATATTCCTGTAACTGGTGGCTCAATTTATCAAAAGCACACTGGTTATTTTTCACATAAACTTGCATTCCCTAAATCGTGATATAAAATTGATAAGTATC
>JASFEV010000246.1:0-6999 GCA_050124655.1 Desulfobacterales bacterium | reverse complement strand
ATAGACCAGAAGCACCACCGGAGGCGTTGCGCATCGAAGGCGAGGATGAGCTGGCCATCCTGAGCCGCGCATTTGCAAAAATGCAAAAACGGCTGGTCGAAACACTTCGATCGCTTAATCAAAACCAGCTTGAGCTGCGCCATCTCAATGAAAACCTGGAAGCAAAGGTTGATGAGCGGACCGTCGAGTTACAGGAAAAACAGAAACAGCTCGAGGCAGCTGTGGAACGCTCCCGCCTGCTGCTGGATTCAGCCGGCGAGGGAATCTTTGGCGTTGACTTAGAGGGCAAGGTGGTTTTTATTAATCCGGCGGCCAACCGAATGCTGGGTTACGGACCGGATGATCTCATCGGGCAGTATGTCCATGAAAAAATTCATCATTCCCATGAAGATGGGACCCCATATCCAAAAAAAGAATGCCCCATGTTTTTGACGTATTCAACCGGCACCGATCATTATATCAGCAATGAAGTCCTCTGGCGAGCGGATGGTACACCGTTTAATGTAGAATACACCAGTATGCCGATTAAGAAAGACGGCCGGGCCGTCGGTGCCGTTGTCACGTTCATGGATATCACCGAACGCAAGAAAATAGAAACCGCCCTGCTGGCGGAGCGCGAACAACTGCAGAAGATCCTGGACAACAGCCCGGCGGGTGTCGGTATTTCCACCGACAATATTGTCCGTTTTGCCAATCCACGGTTTACCGAACTTTTTGATCGCCAGATCGGACAGACAGCGCAAGAGGCATACGTAAACCCGGAGGACCGCAATGACATGCTGGCGGAACTTGAAAAATCCGGAATTGTCCGCGATGTCGAGTTGCAAACCTACGGCCCCGGGGGCAAGATTTGCGATACCCTGGCAACATTCATCCGGACCGAATACGAAGGCCGCACCGGCGTTCTGGCCTGGATGGTGGATCTAAGCGGCCCCAAAAAAGCTGAAAGAGAGCTGAAAACGCGCCTGGATGAATTGGCAAGGTTCAGGCGGATGGCCATCGGCCGCGAACAGAAGATGATCGAGTTGAAAAAAGAAATTAATGAACTCCTCAAGGAATCCGGCAATGGAGAAAAGTACAAAATTCATTAACAGGGTGTCGAAAATAAAACGTTTGCACAGCCCTATTTATGGGCGATTAACGGATTGGTTTAAAAAAGGCACCCGGCTACTGTCTGCCTTCACCTTTTTTGTGGTAATCGCGCCTTCAATGGTGGGTGCTGAAAAAGCCTGGTATCCGCTGGAAGTGGATGTATGGAACCCCCCGTTTAATGAAGAGCGCCAGCGCGACCAGAAGGTGTATACGCCCCTGGATAAGGCCCAGAAAAAATGGCGCATTCGCGTTTTTATCCCCCATCTCAAAGACGCTTACTGGTTGGGGGTCAACTACGGGTTGATTGACGAAGCCCGCCGTCTGGGTATCGGTTTGGCGATATACGAAGCCGGCGGCTATGACCAGCTCGCGGTTCAGCGACGCCAGATCGAAGACAGTCTCAAAGAGAAACCGGACGGATTGATCATCGGCGCCATATCTCTGGATGGCCTTAATGATCTTGTCAAAAAGGCCGCTGATATAGGCATTCCGGTGCTGGATTTGATCAACGGCCTGGCATCGCCCGATATTGCCGCGCGGGCGGCGGTTTCCTTCTGGGATATGGGTCATCAGGTCGGAGCTTACCTGAGTCGTTTGCAAAAGAATATGGGGAAACCCTTGAAGGTGGCCTGGTTCCCCGGGCCCCAAGGTGCCGGCTGGGTGGCGGCCGGCGATGCCGGCTTCCGCAAGGCCATCACATACGGCGCCATCGAAATTGTGGCCACCCAGTATGGCGACACCGGCAGCGCGGCCCAGACAAAGCTGATCGAGGCGGTGCTCAATCAGCATGCCGCGGAACTGGACGCGATCGTGGGCACGGCAGTTACCGCCGAAGCGACCGTCAAAATCCTGCGAAGGCGCGGGCTGGCAGACCGCATCAAAATTTTTTCATATTATTACAGCCCGGGGGTCGATCGCGGCATTCGCCGGGGTGGCATAACGGCAGCGCCCAGTGACCTGACGGTGCTGCAGGCCCGCATCGGCGTGGATGTCATGGCACGCATCCTCGAGAAAAAGGATTATTATAAACACGTGGCGCCCAAAGTGACGGTCATTGATCATAACAATATTCGCACCTGGGATTCATCGACGACCCTGGCGCCGAGGGGGTTTAGGCCTATATTCAGTATCAACGAATAGAAGTGGTTTTAAAACCCCATCTCAGGCTATATGGTGCTCCAATATTCGTGGCGGATTGTCCCGCGAATTGCAATGCTCACATACTTCGTGTACGCTCTGCTTACAATTCACGGGACGCCTTGCCCAATAGCCTGATCCGAAATTTTTAAACCACTTCACTAACCGGGATCCGCCTGCGGCAGATAATTATATATGTAATTACATTAATAGATTGATTTTATTTCAATTTAGCTTGTGACGCTAAATCCAAATAATAGCTATTAAAAAATGATTTACTGATGAGAAGCATATTAACATGGGGGTTGCTGATTCTGCTGGCCATCGGGGGCATTGCCGGATCCTATGCCTTAAGTGAGGCCTTCCGCTCCGATGCCCGGGAAGCATGGGAAGCGCAGGCCTCCCGGGTCGCCCAGTGGCTATCCGGAACACTGCTGGGATGGATGGAAGAAAGCTATGCCCCTTTGCTCGGCCTGGCAATCCTTTTTGAGAATTCCAGCGAGGTTTCCGAAATCGAGTTTTTAGGTGCTGCGGATGGCCTCGAAGCCCGTGTCACCGCCTTTTTCCTGGATGCCATGGCTGTGGCGCGGCCGCAGCCAGACGGCACAGAATGGTCCATCGAATTCTCCAATGACCGCCTGGGGCCATTATCTCCGGACACGCCCTTAAGCCGGCAGCCGGAGATTTCCGAAAATATCAAAGTTGCGCTCGATCATCCGGATCAGGTCAAGCTGGGGCCGCCTTTTGACGCGGAGCACGGTACACGCTATTCGCCGGCGGCATTGGCCATCAAGGGCGCGGGTGGTCCGCTGGTTGTCATCGGACTGGTCAATTACGATGCCATCGTCAAAGGACTGTTCGACATCCACCAACTGACAGGCATACAGCTGCATATCCAGGGCCGCTTTCAAGCGCCTGATGGTGCGGGTGACCCGCATGAAGTCTTCGGTAAATCTGTGCCGGATGCCCTGTACTCCGTGACCACCCGCACGGTGAGTGCCGGCGCAGACCTGTCCATCACCTGGTACATGGATCAGCAATTCAGCAAGGGACCCAAGGAGGGGTTGGCCAATCTGACCTTTATGGGGGGAATCGTCTTCACGCTTATCGTGACTGCATTTATTGCTTTTTTTATTCAGCGTAATCAGACGATCACCCAGCGGGTGCAGGAAGCCACCGCCGAATTAAAAAAAGTCTCAGAAGCGGTAGCGCAGAGCCCGGTGTCAGTGGTTATTACCGCTAAAGATGGCACCATAGAATACGTTAATCCAACATTTAGCGAAGTGACCGGCTATTCCGCAGAAGAAGCCATCGGACAAAACCCACGCGTGTTAAAGTCGGGGGATCTTCCCCAATCATTTTACAAAGAACTCTGGGATACCATTCTTTCCGGAAATGTCTGGCAGGGAGAATTTATTAACCGCAAAAAAAGTGGAGAGGATTTTTGGGAAAGCGCTTCGATCTCACCGATCGTAAATGATGAAGGCGAAATCACTCATTTCGTGGCCGTAAAAGCAGACATCACCGAGCGCAAACATTCAGAAGAGCAACAAAAAGAGCGCGCGACCAGAACCCGCGCTATCGTGGATCACGCCGCTGACGGCATCATTACGATTAGTGAACAGCGTATCATCAAAGAATTTAATCCGGCCTCCGAGCGCATATTCGGCTACACAGCCGCGGAAGTTATCGGTCAGAATGTGAACATACTGATGCCGGAACCCCATCACAGCCGGCATGACCGGTATGTCAAAAATTACCTGGAAACCGGCACGGCTAAAATAATAGGGATAGGGCGCGAGATGATCGGGCGACGCAAAGACGGTACCACCTTTCCAATTTATCTGGCGGTCAGCGATGTGCAGTTAAAAGATCGGCGCATTTTTACCGGCATTGTGCGCGACATCTCCGAGCTCAAACAGGCCGAGGAGGCTATAAAAGAAAAGGCGCTTCAGTTGCGCACCATTTTTGAAAAATCGCCGATAGGCATTCTGCATTTTGATAATGACGGTATCGTTCTTGACTGCAACGAAAGACATGCCGAAATCATGGGCTCAACCCGTGAAAAAATTATTGGTATGAATTTACGGAAGGAAATTGAAAATGAAGATTTGCGCGCTGCCGTATTTGGCGCGCTTGCCGGCAAGCCAACCGAATTTGAAACCGAATATACTTCCGTCAGCGCTGGAAAAACAGTTTTAGTTCGAGCCCTTTTTAATCCAACCGAACCGGACAGCTCCTCTACGGATGTGATCAATACGACCGAAGACATCACCGAACGCAAAAAAATGGAAATCGAGCTGCAGGAACGCATCACCGAATTGGACGCGGCCCAATCGGCCATGCTTAATATGATGGAGGATCTCGATGCGGAAAAAGCCAAGGCCGAGGCAGCCACCGAGGCTAAAAGCGATTTTCTGGCCAATATGAGCCATGAGATCCGCACGCCCATGAATGCGGTCATCGGCATGGCCCACCTGGCACTCAAAACCGATCTGTCGCTCAAACAGCGCGACTATCTTTATAAAATACAGTCATCGGCCAATGCATTGTTGGGCATTATCAATGACATTTTGGATTTCTCCAAGATTGAAGCCGGTAAACTGGACATCGAGACCGTCGATTTTAATCTAGAAGATGTCATGGATAACCTGGCCAACCTGGTCGCGGTCAAGGCCCGGGAAAAAGAGGCGCTCGAAGTGCTGTTCGATATCAGCCAGGAAGTGCCCCGCTTTTTAGTCGGCGATCCCTTGAGGCTGGGCCAGGTGCTGATCAATCTGTCCAACAACGCGGTCAAATTCACCGACAGCGGTGAAATTGTGGTGTCCGCCGAGCCGCTCAAGCGCGATGAAGACCGGGTAACCGTAAAATTTTCGGTCAAAGATACCGGCATCGGGCTGACCAAAGAACAGGCCGGCAAGTTGTTTCAGTCCTTTACCCAGGCCGACACTTCCACCACCCGCAAATATGGCGGTACCGGACTGGGATTGGCCATCAGCAAGAAACTGGTCAATATGATGGGCGGTGATATCTGGGTGGAGAGCCAATACGGTCAGGGCACCACCTTCAGCTTTACCGCCGACTTGGGCCTGGGCAAAGAGCGCGCTAAAAAACGCTTTGCCCCTTCACCCGATTTACGCGGCCGAAAAGCCCTGGTAGTGGACGACAATGCCACTTCCAGAGACATTTTGAAGGATATGCTCGAATCCTTCACTTTTGAGGTGACTGTGGCCGCATCCGGACCGGAGGGAATCACAGAGCTTGAGAGTGCGAATGCTGATAAACCTTTCGAACTGGTTGTTATAGATTGGAAAATGCCGGGTATGGATGGTATCGAAGCCTCCAAGCGGATTAAAGAACATGGCGGTTTGAGCAAAATTCCAGCCATCGTTTTGGTAACCGCTTACGGTCGTGAAGAGGTTATGCAGCAAGCCGAGGAGGTTGGACTCGAGGGTTTTCTGCTAAAACCGGTCAACCCGTCCATGCTTTTTGACGCCATAATGCAGGCGTTTGGCGAAGTGGTGCCTGAAACTTCGCGGGTTGCACAGAGACATGAACAAGAAGTAGAAGTATTAGAACATATTCGAGGGGCAAATGTATTGTTAGTGGAAGATAATGAGATTAACCAGCAGGTGGCCAGGGAGATCCTTGAAGGCGCTGGTCTGAACGCCACAGTGGCAAACAACGGACAGGAAGCAGTAGACAGCGTGAAGGCAAACAATTATGACGCTGTGCTCATGGATGTCCAGATGCCGGTGATGGACGGATACACTGCTACGCAGGAAATCCGAAATCTGAAATCCGAAATGCGAAATGTACCCATCATTGCCATGACGGCGCATGCCATGGCCGGTGATGAGGAGAAAAGTTTGCAAGCCGGCATGAACGGCCATGTCACCAAACCCATTGATCCGGATCAACTGTTTTCAACCCTGCAAAAATGGATAAAACCGGGTGAAAAACGAGTCCAAGTTCAACAACTGGAAGTTCCTGTTGAGCAGGCTGAGCCGGATAGGGCAGCCCCGGCAGAAGATGAACTTCCGGAATCTTTGTCGGGATTTGATCTGGCAGATGGATTAAAGCGATTGCAAGGAAACAAAAAACTTTATCGCAAGTTGCTTTTAAGTTTTGCTACAGACTACAACGCAGTCGCAAAGGAAATTCGCCAGGCACTTGATGCCGTAGATTTCGATAAAGCTCACAGTCTGGTGCACAATCTCAAAGGGCTGGCCGGCAACCTTGCGGCCACAAACCTGCAGGCGGCCGCGATAAGCCTTGAGAAACTCGTCAAAGGAGTTGAAAAGAAAATCCCATCAGCAAAGGCGCTGAATTTAAAATTCTCCGAACTTGAAAATGCGCTCCATCAAGCCCTGGAATCGGCTCAAAGCCTTGGTGCATCCGCTGAAGAAACCATCGGAAAACTTTCCGTTGAAGATTTCGCAGATATTCCCACCGAATTATCTCAGGATATTGCCAAACGTATTCGCGATGCGGCTGAAATGGGAGATGTCACGACGTTAAATGCCATCGCAGAGGAAATTAAGGATCAATCAGATTCTTGCATGCTGCTGAGCAAACAGATTGTTCAGATCGCGGAAGACTTTGACTTGGATGGTATTCAAAAATTAGCGGATGCATTAGATGCAAGCTAATTTTCCAGATTGTTGGATTGCGTGCGCAATGTGAAAAATCCCTGAATGATAGGTTTCGGCTATGCTTACACAAGTTGATACGCTAAAATAAATTGGGGCTATTATGATGCAAACTGAA
>JASFEV010000245.1:0-7005 GCA_050124655.1 Desulfobacterales bacterium | reverse complement strand
GCCTATTTGAAAAAAATGGTGGCCAACACCCGCTTTGAAGGTGCGGTTCTCAGCTATGAAGTATTGGGGGGGAAAGTGGCCGATACCCTTGCGCACTGGGCTGAAAAAAATGAAGTCGATCTGATTGTCATTGCCAGCCATGGCCGTTCGGGGGTCAGCCGTTGGATACTGGGCAGCGTGGCTGAGCGCGTACTGCGTTCAGCCTGCGTACCCGTTTTAATGATCCGCGCCCCGGGATGTTTTCCGGGCATTTAAAATCAGAGGTCAGAGAACAGAAGTCAGAAGACAGAATCTGGAATTTCTTAATATACTTGATGATTTATACCGCTTGTCATATTAATGTTCCGAAAAAAAGGATGGCGGCATAAGTGTTGTAGCAAAAAAGCGTTCCGCAATCGGAACGTTTTTTTGACAACCACTATAAAACGGGGATTAAAGTGCCAGATTTTGTTCGATAGCAAGGCGCAATTCGATTCAAAAGCGGAGCGTACACGATAGTACGCGAGCATTTTAAATCGGATTGTAACACAGTTATCGGGCAAAAGATGGTGCTTTAATCCCCGTTTTTAGATGTCGTAGAGGTAATGACACACATTACACCCTTTCGGCGGATCCGGCATGGCTTCCCGCGCCTGGTGCAGGACCTTTAAACGATTGCTGCCGGAGGTGCCGAGCAGACCGTTCATAATGATGTTATCGTACCTTTGAACCCTTTCCTGGAATTTATGCCGGTAAAACTGACAGCTTTCACTTTCCCATAAATCCATTAAATCGTCTTCCGGAAGCTTACCATAGTGGACCGAAGGCATTGTCACTTCCTCTCCCAAAAAGGTCGTCGGTCCACCGAGCGCCAGATTAATGCAGGGTGCCACCGTGCCGTCGTATCGGATAAACAAAGAATCCCGCGGATCCTGCTCGCAGACGGCCAATTCCTCTGGCGTGAACGCAAATGCGGTGGTCTCGATATTATATTTTTTGGCCAGGCGACGGGCTTTATCCAACGATTTTTGCAATCGGCGGATTTCTTTGGTTTCCTCGGAGGCAAAAAGCCCAAACCCCTTGCCTTCCTGGCCACGGATCACATCACATTGTTTGAAGTTGACCTGATCCACGCTCAGACGTGCAGCCAGTTGCACAATTTCTTCCATTTGGTGCGCGTTCATGTCCATGATCACAAAATTAATCATGGTTTTCGGCACATTACCTTTGCGCAGTCTGGCGATATTGGCCACATTCTCACAAACGCGTTCAAAATTGGACCCCACCCGAATTTTATTGTACATCTCGGCTGTGGCCCCATCCATGGAAATGCATATCCAATTTATGCCGGCAGCGAGTATTTTTATTAATTTTTCCTCTTTAAGCAGCAGCCCGTTCGATAAGAAGCCGGTTTCGCATCCGGCCCGGGTGGCATCCGCAATCCACTCGGGCAGATGGGGCTGTAACAAGGGTTCGCCGCCACCGGTGAAATCAATCGATTGCACCCGATCCAAATAAGGTCGGATCGCGGCCCAAATCTCCGGGGTCATCATACCGCGGTTTTGCGCATTTTTGGCCATCTCTCTCCAGGGGCACATGACGCACTTCAAATTACAGGCAATGGCGGATTCCACCTGAAAAAGTCGCCAGGGCCTCTTTTTCAACGATTTTTTTTCAAGTACCTGATCGCGCAACAGTGACAAACGACGATCCACATAATTCGGCCAGATCAGTGCTGCGGTTGAAAACCATTTGCCGGCACGTTCCAGCCAGACCTCACCCGGCGGACCGGCGGCCGCTTTAAGAACCTTTTGGGCGATTCGGAAACGGGGCTCGCCGCAAATGTCATGCGGGCAGAGACCTGGGCGCTCCTCTTCCCGAAAAGCATGCTCTTCAAAGGCAGTCGCCACTGTTCCCGGGTATATATTAATGATATCAATACCTTTGGGCTCCAGTTCCAGACGCATGGTATTGGTCATGACGGCCAGCGCCGACTTGCTGCCGCCATATACGGCTACCGTTGGAATCGGCACCCGACCGGCGCAGGATAGTATATTGACGACCCGACCATGGCCTCTTTTCTGCATTTCCGGCAGCAGGGCTTTGATCAGCATCAAGGGTGATACGGTATTGACTTCAAAAAGATGGCGAATATTTTCTTCGCTGGCCTCTTCCATCAGAGCAAAATAGCCGACACCGGCATTGTTGACCAGAACGTCAATATGGCCGAGCGCTGCTGCGGCTTCCTGGGCTAATCTGGCAGCTCCACCGGGTTGCGACAGATCAGCGGTAATGGCATGTACATTTTCTTTTTGCGGCATTTGGGAAATCAGCTCATTTAAGGCCTTTTCAGATCGAGACGTGATCGCCAGAAATGCCCCCCTGTCAGCCAGCAGTTTAACCAGCGCAGATCCCAAACCACCGCTGGCGCCGGTGACAAGAACGTGTTTACCTTTAAAATCGTAAAGTTTCATGATGGTCTATCCGATGGTATTTTTGCTTTAAATGATAAATATTTCAGTAGAATACGATAACCATTACCTTTTTAAAAGCAAACGTGCTGCCCAAAAAACTGATTGATATGACCGTTGGGGACATATATAAAAATGACCACGAAAACACCCCAGTTAAACGAGGAATAATGTTTAACGGGGCACGCGAAAATTCAAAAATATGAAAACTTATCGCACCATATGGAAACATGAAGTTCGCCAAGCCGATCAAATCGTTAAAATACTGGAAGAAGATGTTATTCAGGCCGCCATTACCTCCATGCGCAAAGGGACCAAAACAGACCGCCGACGCTGGTTTGAGAAAGTAAAAGCCACCACCAAACAAATCCGCCTGGCCGAAGCTGACAAAATTTACACGTAAATTTTGTCGGATTTCAGGTACCCCGCTTTCGCTTTAATGAGCTGTGCCGCGCCAAGCAGTGTTCAGGTGTCAGCATTTTTTGGCTTCTGGCTTCTCGCTTCTGGCTTCTGGCAGGAAGCAGGGAATCAATTGCCAGAAGCCAGCGGCCAGCAGCCAGAGGCAATCGTCTAAAAACTTGGACCCTAAAGCTTCTTAGACAGCTTGCTGATATCAGCCGCCGGCTGCCGCTGTATGATCACCGAGCGATGCTCTAAAAATGCCTCGCCACCCCATTTTTCCTTGAAACGGCGAATGCCGGCGCTAACGCCCAGACCCAGGTTAATCGCCTGTTTACCCTCGGATTGTGCCAGTCGGACCATTTCGTTAAACAATAGATCAGAAGCACCCGGCACCATCTGCTTGGCGGATCGAAAACTAAACTGATAAAACGCATAGCGTGCCGATCCCAGATCCACAATGGAAAATGCTACCAATCGACCCGACTTGCGTGCCTCAAGCAGATAGGCTGATGTTGACCGTCGCATGTAGGTCGACACATTTTTAAAGATATGGATCTGCGCCGCGCTAAGATCCTGCCGCCTGATAAAATCTTTGATGATTTTTTTATGATCCCTGCCAAACTGGCCGACCTGAACTTTCAACTCCTTTTCTGCGCGCCGCACCATGTAGGCCACCGCCGGATCTAATGACGTTAAGGGCAGCTTCAGGCAATAATACCGATCGGCCGGCTGGGTTTCATTACCTTGCGGCAGACCGGTCAGGTCAGCGGTAACCAGGGTAATCGTTTGGGGATCAAACCGTTCGCAGACCGCCGAGTATACCTGAGAGAGCTTCTCATGATTATCTACCAGCGGATATCCGATAAAGATGAGATGGTTTTGATGCAGATAACAAAGATAGTCCTTAAAACAATACGGCGTGCCGCCGGAGACCGCAGTCACGTATTCGATGAGATGCTCCGGCACATATGCGTGCTGATAGATATGATCGCTTTCTTTGCGTTTCAGCATCTTAAGGCCGGGATTGAGGTGAATAGAAATGGCTGACTTCGGCCGCTCGCATATTGGCAGTGATCGATTCTATTTTCGCGGCTGTATGCGTGTCCGCCTGATTGCCAAGAGTCCGGTGCGCAGCGCTGATAACCGCCTTTTCCGCCGATTGGAGCGCTTCTAAAAAGGATGAATAATCCGCAGCGGATCGATAGGCATGGGTTACCAGCGCGGCATAGTCTGTACCGGGTGCATTTAGCAAAAGGCTGTAATGATCAATGAGCAAATCAATTTCACTGAGCTGTTGTTGTCGAATATCATCCGAATAAATACCGCCTGGAACAGAAGCGACGAGTTCCTTGGTCTTAGCGTCTATTTGTGCCATAACCGCTGCTTTGGGAAGATCTTTTTTTTTCATGTCCAGAGCGGCGTCCAGCGCCATTTTCTTGGTAAATATCTGGTTTTGTATAAAAATCTCTCGGGAATGTTTCAGCTTCACATAATTCAGGATAAAAATGACCGGAATCATAATTTCCCAGACCGTCAGGGGTTTCGGTTTGATCAAAGAAAGCGCCAATGTCCGGGCCATGGATTGCTCTTTTTCCAATATAATCTTAAACTTCTTATAGTAGTCGTCTGTCAAGATTGCTCCTGTGACATCCGCAATCGGGTTTACCGGTTACCGGTTTAGCCGGTTGGGCCGGTTAAAGCTGGAAAAGGCATAATTTTGTGTTTTTACCGGCAAACGGGCAAACGGGTAACGGGCTCAACCCAAGAACCTTGAGAGTATGTTTAAGATGGCTCTTAGAAGACTTCTTCGATAATCTTATTGCGTCTCTCTTCAAGTTGCTTCTGCTCTGCTAAAATCTTTTCTTTGAGTTTATCGCTTTCACCCATTTTTGCAAGCAGCTCGCGGTCTACTTCGGCTTCGGCCGCTGTTAATTGATCATAAAATCTTTGAAGATTTTCCCGGGTTTGATAAGCCGCTTTGATCAAGGCATAAACGCTGTAACCTTCCTCCTTGAGCAGCCTACCGTAATGGTCGACAAGCAATTGAATGGCGCTCACTTGAGCCTGCAGCAGCCCAGGGGTATATAAATCAAGTGAAGATAACCACGTCCGGGTGTCGTTTTCAACGTGTTCGAATACATCGGCTGCGGTTTGACCCTGTGCCAGCGCTTGGGCGGCATCGATGGCCCGTTTTCTTGGAAACATAAAGTGGTCGGTATATTTCTTTAAGGCGCTGCCGCGACGCAGGAAATCGATGATAAACATCCCCGGAATCATATAATGCCAGACGGTCAGCGGTCGGGTCACGATAACGCCCAGGGTGACTTCCCGGGCCAGTTTTTCTTCCGCCATCAGGATCATTTTGGGTTTTTCCATAGCGCAGTGCCCTTCAGGAAAGTTGCTCCGGGAATAAAGCTTTATAATCGTTGTCAAAAAAACGTTTCGATTGCAGAACGTTTTTTGCTACAACACTTATGCCGCCACCTTTTTTTCGGAACATTATGATGACAAGCGGTATAAATCACCGGGATTGACTTGTCAAATCAGAAAAAAAAGCAGGGAATAATGAGATGGTGGAAAAATGGAAGACTGGGCTCAGAAGGAAAAAAAGGCGCCCTTCACCGAAGAGCGCCTTGCGAATTTAGATTTACCCACTAGTCCGGTAGAATCGGCGGTGTGATAAAAGTGCCCGACCACAGGATCCAGGATATAAAAAGGGTCCAGATGGCATTTGCGGTCTGAGAAATCCAGTAAGCAATTGCCGGTCGTCCGCCGCCGACGGTCACCAGCTCTTTAAAGTCGGTTTCCAGCCCGATGGCCACAAAGCAAATCGCAAAAAACCAGCTGCGATAGCTCTTGCAGGCCTTAGAGACGGCCTTGGCAGCCTTGTTTCCCATTGTTGGCTCGACGAAAAAGGAAACAAAGAAAGAGGCCACCATGAACCCGATGACGAATTTAGGAAAACGATACCACACTTCGCTTAATCCGGGCGCCTCAGCTCCCTCTTTTTTCTCCAGTGAAAAGGTCGCCCACAGGGCCATCAAAAAGGCCACCAGGCCAATCATGACATTCTGGGCCATCTTGACCATGGCCGCTGCGTTAACAGCAGCTTTACTGGGATTGCCGGCCTTATCGCGCAGGATTTCCCCGGCGGCAATCACCGCACCGGTGTTGTCGATCACCCCCCCGACCCAGGCGCCTCCCCAGTTGGTGGGTAGATCCAGCCACACGGCAATCGGCGGCATCACCAGAATCAAAACCACCGCGCATACCAGCACCCAGGCCACCATGTAGCTGACTTCTTTGGGGTCCCCCTGGACGGCGCCACCGGCCGCAATACTGGCGGAAACCCCGCAGATGGCATTAGCCGTGGCGATGATGCTGCTGAAACGTTCCGAGACGTTGAATTTACGGCAGATCCAGTAGGTGCCGAACCACACCGCCGTGGCCACCAGCACCGCCTGGGCCACACCGAAAACCCCGGCTTTAAGCACCACCGAAAACATAATGGTCGCCCCCATGCACACCAGACCGATTTTGATAAAGAACTCGGTCTGGCCGGCGGCTTTGAGGATCTTGGGCACCTTGAATATGTTGCTGATAATCAAGCCGATGGCCAGGGCAAACAACACATAAGAGATACCCCACTTGTTGATGAAGGACTGTTTGGATATGACCATGGAAACAAAAGCGATGGCAAAAATGACGATAAAGCCCGGTAGGTAATTCTTTAAGTCAAATTTCATAAAAATGCCGCCAATAAACGTGAGAATTCCCATGGCGATGCACAAGACGATAGTTGTCCCGAGGGTGGACCATCCCTTGGGGAAGGCTGCTGCCAGGCTGGTCCATTTGGCGATTTTGGGGGTCACCGGCAGCACCCCCCAGAGCGCCAACAGCAGAATAAACCAGCCGATAAAACAGGCCCACCAATCCTCGTTTTGCAGCACCGGGGTCCTGTTATGTCCGTTGCTCATTTTTTTGGCCTCCTTCTTCTTGGGTTAATGTAGTTGCAAACAAACATTCCGATTGAGTATCAATATAGTTCAACTATTTCTCCTCCTTGATTGACTCGATCATAAAATGTCCGGTGCTTCACCTCCTTTCAACCCAAAAGTTTTAAAACAGTGTTGCTTCGACCTGCTTTGTTTAC
>JASFEV010000244.1:0-7013 GCA_050124655.1 Desulfobacterales bacterium | reverse complement strand
TAGAGCGCTCTTGCAGCAATTATCGATAAAACGCCAGCCGGTCATGTCATTTTCTTCAGGCGCTATGATTAACATCTTACATGTGACCTGATATTTGGAATGATACCAGCGTTGTTCTTAAATCCAAGAGCTATGATGCTGATCATCCCAAATATCAGGCCACGCTTCAGCATCCAGGTTGGCTATCAGCATAGCGCCTGTCAGAAAAAAACATGACCGTCTTGACATTGAAATTTACGCAAGCGCCGGAATGAATTATTCTTGTAAGTCGAAGTTCAGCTTAAAAGAGCCCGGGCATCTAACACTTTGCCGCGCTCCATCTGCAATACGTGGGTAATGCAGTCTAATTTTTCTGCTTCTTGATCCGGCACATAAATTAGATTGGTCGACGTGTGACGGCCGATGTAGTCAAAGACATTCTTTAATTTTGATTTGTTTTTGATATCCAATCCCTGCAGGGGTTCGTCGAGGATGAGGAAAACAGGCGACTTAACCATTGCGCGGGCCAGCAGGATCAGCTGGCGCTGGCCATGGGAAAGGCGGCCGAACTTCTGATCCGTAAGGGCATCGATCCCCAAAAACTGAGACCAGGCGCTTGCAATCGCAAGCTGCTCTGCGCTGCATTTTCGATACAGCCCGTTAGATGCAAAGAAACCCGAACACACCACTTCAAAGACGTTGGTATGTTGATGCTGCCACAGCTGCAGATCAGATGAGATGTAGCCAATTTTTTCCCTGATATCCCAGATGCTTTGGCCGGCCCCTCTTTTTTGCCCGAACAGATAGATGTCGTTGGCATAAGCCTGCAAATTATCCCCGTATATCAATGTTAAAACAGTGGATTTGCCGGCTGCCGCCGGGCCGGTGATCATCCAGTTTTGGCCGTCTTTGACCAACCAGTTAAATCCATCTAAGATCAATTGGGTACCATATTGAACGGTTACATTTTGCATCTCAATTAAAATCTGTGAACCATCCGTGGGTTGCTTATGAGCCGGCTGCTGTTTTTGTCCCTTGTACCGGGGCGAGACATGGAATAGCATTTGCGGTTCGAGCTGCGCGGCCGGCTTATCCATGTCATATGCACCCTCTACAATTTTCGGCCTGAATACGGTTTCTTTTTTGCCTGCTTTATAAATTTGGCCTTCTTTTAACAGCAGCACATGGCTAACGTTTGGAACAATTTCTTCGAAACGATGGGTAATTAAAATCAGCTGGACATCTGTTTGTGCCAGTGTGTTGATGGTATCGGCCAGCGACTTGCGGGATAATTGGTCCAATCCTTCGAAGGGTTCATCCAGAATCAGCAATTTCGGCCTTTTAAATAAGGCCCGGGCAATCAAGACGCTTTTCATTTCGCCGGTGGACAGCGACATGACATCTCTTGCCAATAGCGCTTCAACGCCAATTTTTTTAGAGATTTCGCCCAATCTTCTATTGCGATGATTCTCATCTGCCGGGCCGGCCGTTTGATTCAAAATCAGCTCTTTAGCGGATGTAAATTCATGTCTTTTACCGCTCAGTTCCCGGAAGAGATCTTTGCGGTTTTCGCGTTCCATGATTTCGCGCTGCAGCTCGGGGGCGACATAACCCATGGCGTTTGCAGCAGCTGTCCAGCTTTGGCGAATGTCTTCGCAAAAGTGATACTTGATTTTGCCCCTGACGATGGGCACTTCACCTAAAAGACAACGGGCGAATGTTGTCTTGCCGGATCCATTGGGGCCCAGTACAGCCCAGTTCTCATCGGAATGGATCTGCCAGGAAGTATTGTGAAGGTAAGGCCGGTCGCGTAAGCGGACGGTTATGTTTTCCAAACTTATAAGGGGATTTGTTGGCATGCAATCAATAGTGGCTGTCGGCGTATTCCACCCAGCCGCCGCTTTCCACCAACGTGCGAGCAAAATCAGGCAGCGAAAATGGGATGTCTTCTTTTTGGTCGCCCGCTGTGACGGTGAACACCTGATTTATTAAATCTGCTGTTACAGTTGTTTCCTGATGCCCATAGGCTTGGAAAAGATAATCGACGGTGGCTGCCGGCAGCTCAACGGCCAGCATGCCGCAATTGAACATATTTTGCCTGAAGATACGCGCAAAGCTTTCAGCAATGACTAAATGAATACCATTTGCTTCCAGGGCCCAGGGTGCATGTTCGCGCGATGAACCGCAGCCGAAGTTCGCACGTGTGATGATAGCGCTTTTGCCGGCAATATCTTCCTGCCCCTGAAAGCCGTCCAGATGGATATCTTCAAAAAGATGCGGCCCCAGTGCCGCGCGGGTAATTTCAGTCAAATATTTGGCCGCAATAATTTCGTCGGTGTTAATATCCGCCCGATCGAGAAACAAAACCGTGCCGCTGAAGTTTTTCATTGAATCCATGCTGAATCTGATATCTCCGAGTAGAATTTACTTTTTTCTTAAACACGAAAGCACGAAAACATGGAGACACGAAAGATTATTTCGTGCTTTTTTTATTTCGTGTTTTCGTGGTTGTTTTTTATTTACTGCCTCCGCTAAACAGAGGTGAGTTGGTGATCCGACCTGCTATGGCAGAGGCTGCAGCCGTGGCCGGACTCATTAAATGGATCATGCCCCCTTTTCCCATGCGGCCTCTGAAATTGCGGTTGGTGGTCGCCGCGCACACTTCACCTTCTGCCAAAACACCGTTGCTCATGCCCAAACAAGCGCCACAGGTCGGATTGGTGACGCAAAAGCCGGCATCCATAAAAATGCCGATGATGCCCTCATCCAAGGCCTGTTGAAATATTTTGGGTGTGGCCGGCGAAACGATACCGCGGACATCATCACTGATCTTTTGTCCCTTTAATACCTGGGCAGCGATTCTTAGATCCTCAATGCGGCCATTGGTGCAGGATCCAATATAAATCTGATCAACGGCAGTGGCGCCCATCTCTTTGACCGGTTTGACAATATCCGGCTTAAATCCATCGGTCACCAGAGGCTCGAGGCCGGTCACATCGTGTTTAATGACGTCCTCATAAGTGGCATCTGCATCCGGCCAGAAGGTCTTAAAGGCATCGCGGGCGGCCGATTTGTCCGGGTAATCATTTTCAATAAACGGCCATAAATAGTCGACGGTGGTTTGATCCGGATAACAGATACCGCAGGTGGCGCCGGCCTCGATGGCCATGTTGCAAAGCGTCATACGGGCATCCATACTCATGGCCGCCACCACCGGACCGCTGAATTCAATAACCTTGTTGGTGGCGCCGTTAACGCCCAGACGGCCGATAATGGATAGGATAACATCTTTAGCAAACACGCCGGCCGGCAAGCTGCCGGTGATCTCGATCTTGATGGTGTGCGGATAGTGGAAGGCACAGATGCCCTTTAAGATACCCACTTCGAGATCGGTCGTCCCCACACCGGCGGCAAAAGCGCCGAAGGCGCCATGGGTACAGGTATGCGAATCGCCCATAATAATGGTATACCCCGGTCGAACAAAACCCTGCTCCGGAAAGAGGGCGTGACAAATGCCGTTGCGGCCGATGTCGAAAAAATCACGGATCTGGTGCCGACGGGCCCACGCCCTTAAAATCTTACCCTGGGTGGCTGTTTTTGAATCTTTGGCCGGCGTGACGTGGTCGATGACCGCTTTAATTTTTTGGGGATCAAATACGCGGTCTTTACCCCGTGCGATCAGATCATTGATGGCCATCGGGGTTGTAATTTCATGGCAGAAGACGGCATCTAATTTTAATACGTGAACGTCATCGGACGGATTGTCGATCCGATGCAAATCGAATATTTTTTCAGCAACGGTTTTACCCATGATCTTCCTCGAATATATGATTTAAGTCTTCTTTTGATTATATCAGCAATGCGTTTAGTTCAAGCAGAATATAAGGCAAGTTGTGCGCCAAATCGTTGTATGAGAGCTTACTTCTCTAAGCGTCAGATATCGCGTTTAGTGGCATA
Source organism: Desulfobacterales bacterium (assembly GCA_050124655.1). Lineage (GTDB taxonomy): Bacteria > Desulfobacterota > Desulfobacteria > Desulfobacterales > JAHEIW01 > JAHEIW01. The sequence continues at coordinate 3,077 of JASFEV010000244.1, read as the reverse complement.
ATAATGAGTGACTAAAGTGAACTAAAGTTGGGAGACTAAAGTATGGGTGTCGCTGCGCTCCATCTTTTAATTAAAAAATGACAGAATTCCTTAACTTTAGTCACTTTAGATCACTTCTAACTTTAGCGCATTATTTGGAAATTTCTAATCAGTATCTGATTTTAACACTGCTAGAAACGCCGACTGGGGGATCATCACCTTGCCGACCATTTTCATGCGCTTTTTGCCCTTTTTCTGTTTTTCGAGCAATTTGCGCTTGCGCGTAATGTCACCGCCATAACATTTGGCGGTCACGTCTTTTCGCAGGGCTGAAACCGTTTTGCGGGCAATAATATTGCCACCGATAGCGCCCTGGATGGCGATTTTAAACATCTGCTTTGGAATTTCCTGGCGCAATTTTTCGCAAGCGACCCGGGCTCTACTGACGGCATTGTCTTTGTGAACCAGTTGCGATAATGCATCCACCCGTTCGCCGTTGATCAGGATGTCCAACTTGACCAGCTCGGTTTCCCGGTAATCGATTAAATCGTAGTCAAAGGAGCCGTATCCCTGGGTGATGGATTTGAGTCGATCATAAAAATCGTAAATGACCTCGGCCAATGGCATTTCAAATATCATTTCCAAGCGATCACTGATAAGATAATGGTAGGTTTTGTTTTGGCCGCGTCGCTCGAGGCACAAATTCATCACCGCGCCCATATACCGGTCCGGTATGATAATGGATGCCCGAATGTAAGGCTCGCGTGTCTCGTCAATGCGAGTCGGCTCGGGATAGTAAGCCGGATTGTCGATGGTAAGCTCTGTGCCGTCATTCATAACGAGCTGATATTGAACCGATGGTGCCGTCAGAATCAGCGACAGGTCATATTCGCGTTCCAGTCGTTCCTGGACGACTTCAAGATGCAAAAGCCCTAAAAATCCACAGCGGAAGCCGAATCCCAAAGCGACCGAACTATCTTTATCATACACCAGCGCCGCATCGTTCAAGCTCAGCTTTTCCATGGCGACTGCCAACTCTTCGTAGCCGTCCGATGCCGTGGGGTATATTGAAGAAAAAACCACCGGTTTGGTCATTTTAAAACCCGGCAGTGCCGCCTCACAGGGTTGATCTTGATGCGTGACGGTGTCACCGCAGCGGGTATCGCTGATTTTTTTGATGCCGGCAATCATGTAACCGACCTGACCGGCGGAAAGGGTTTTCAGCGGAACGCGTTTCAGCTGAAAAATACCGACTTCTTCAACGCGATAAGCAGCCTGGTTGGATTTGAAAATGATGGTATCGCCTGCTTTGATTTGTCCATGAATAACGCGCAGATGAACAACGGTGCCGCGATAGGAATCGTAATGCGAATCAAAAATAAGCGCCTGCAACGGCTCGTCGACGCTACCTTTGGGCGGCGGTAATTTCGTGACAATCGCGTCGAAGACCTGCTCGATTCCAATTCCCTGTTTAGCCGAGACCTGAAGTGCGGAATCGGCATCAAGCCCCAGGTCCTCTTCAATCTGCTTTTTGACACGATCAATATCGGCCGATGGCAGATCGATTTTATTGATGACCGGCAGGATTTCCAGATCATGCTCCAGCGCCAGGTAGAGATTCGCCAGGGTCTGGGCTTCAACCCCCTGGCTGGCGTCGATTAACAGCAGCGCGCCCTCACAGGCTGCCAGGGCGCGTGAAACCTCATAACTAAAATCCACATGACCGGGGGTGTCGATCAGGTTTAAAAAATAGGATTGTTCGTCATCGGCGGTGTAGGGCAGGCAAATCGTTTGGCTCTTAATCGTAATTCCCCGTTCACGCTCAATATCCATGGTATCGAGAATTTGATTTTTAAAATCCCGATCCGATACGATATCCGCTACCTGGATAAGCCGATCGGATAAAGTGGATTTGCCGTGATCGATATGGGCGATAATGCTGAAGTTTCTAATATTTTGCATCTTAATTGTTGGTAAGGTGTAAGAATCTGTGCGTCTTGGTTACGCTAGACGCCTGAAAGTGTTGAAGAATCTAAAAGTCAGTTGACACAAATTGCCTTTCTGGATATATTAGTAAAATAACCAAAATAAAACGGCTTATTTATCAATTTTTATCAAACGCTGTCAACCCCGGCGCTTCCGAGGAGTCAGAAAAGTATTTTATTACACCAATGACACAAAAGAATCCAAAAATTCGCGTGTTAATCGTTGATGACGATTCCAGTGTCAGAAACACGATTCATGAGTATATAGCCAATGCCGGATTCGATCCCATGGCGGCGGCATCTGCTGAAGAAGCGCTAGAGCTACTTGATAAAAACAATTTTGCCGTGGTTATCACCGATATCCGGTTGCCGGGCATGGGCGGGCTTGAGCTGACCAAAGTGATCAAGCAAAAAAATGGAGCCGATGTGATTGTTGTCACCGGGTACAGTGATGACTATTCCTATGAAGAAGCAATCAATATCGGCGCCAGTGATTTTGTGATTAAACCGGTGCGGCTTGAAGAACTGTTGCTCAGAATGAGACGTGTGCTCAAAGAGCGCCAGTTGAGTACCGAGCGTACCCGGATGATGGAAAAATTGCAAAAACTCGCCACGACCGACGGGCTTACCAAACTTTACAATTCAAGATCCTTTTACTCGCAGCTTGAGTTAGAGGTGGACCGCTTTAACCGCTATAAACACCCGCTTTCCTTGCTGCTGCTGGATATTGATAATTTCAAAAGGTTCAACGACACCTACGGCCATCTGGAAGGCGATAAGGTGCTGGTGCGTTTCAGCCAAATCATCAAAGATTGTCTGCGAATCAATGACTCTGCCTATCGATACGGTGGGGAAGAGTTTACCGTGATTCTTCCGGAAACCGATGGTGACAAAGCCAAGACCGTTGCACAACGCATCCGCTCCACGCTTGAAGCCGAAACGTTTACGCCGACATCAGGCCAATCTGCAAAGATCACCATCAGTATCGGGGTGACACAGTATTATCCAAAAGAAGAACTATCCAGCTTTATTCGGCGAGCAGACCAGGCGATGTATTTTTCCAAACAAAATGGACGCAACCGCGTTACTGTCCTGCTGGCCGAACCACACGTC
>JASFEV010000243.1:0-7027 GCA_050124655.1 Desulfobacterales bacterium | reverse complement strand
TAGCGTGGCCGGATCCCATTATAATTATATAAAACTGCCGCGCCACTCATCAAGCCAGCCAGTCTTTTATTTTTATACCTTTGTTTTCGTTGTTATCTAAACAAAACTCTGCGTCTTTGCGTGAGGGCTATCTTCAAGGAAAAGGGGGTACTCTCCTTTTTCCTCCAAGTTGGTCCAATCAACTATTTCTCGCTATTTTTGTAAAATACCTATCTCTCTTTGAAGTGAAATGAGAACATGAGATCAGTTGTCAGATACTTAATTCGTGGTTACCATGGTGCTTAATAGTAAAACCGCGAAATTGCGAATTACGGAGGGGTAGTCATGGATTTACAGTTGAAAAATAGATTATCACTGGTCAGCGGCAGCACGGCCGGTATCGGCTACGCCATTGCCGCGGCGCTTGCAGCGGAGGGAGCCAATGTTATCGTAAACGGCCGCTCGCAGGCGTCTGTGGATGATGCCATCAGCAAATTGTCTGCCGGGGCGGCGGGTGAACTGATCGGTTTTGCCGGGGATCTTACCCAGGCAACGGTTGCCGAACAACTGGTGCAGGCCCATCCCGGTGTAGAGATACTGATCAACAATCTGGGCATTTTTGAGCCTGTTGCCTTTGAAGATATATCAGACAATGACTGGCGGCGGTTTTATGAGGTCAATGTGCTCAGCGGTGTGCGCCTCAGCCGCCTATATCTGCCGCTAATGAAAAAGCGTAACTGGGGCCGGATTGTTTTCATTTCCAGCGAAAGTGGTGTTCAGATCCCTTCGGAGATGATTCACTACGGCATGACCAAAACCGCCCAGATTGCCATTGCGCGCGGTCTGGCCGAGCTGACCGCCGGGACCGGCATTACGGTCAACAGTGTGCTGCCGGGGCCGACAAAATCCCGTGGGGTCGGAGACTTTGTGGAGGAGCTGGCGCAGCAGGAAGGCAAGTCATTTGAGGAATTCGAGCAGGAATTCTTCGAGAAGGTGCGCCCGACCTCCCTGATCAAACGCTTCGCAACGCCGGAAGAGGTCGCCGCCCTGGTGGCTTATATTGCCAGCCCATTGGCGTCGGCCACAACCGGGGCTGCTTTGCGGGTGGATGGCGGAACCATCAAAAGTGCGTTTTGATGGCCAAAGCGGATTCCACTTAAATGATCTTGCGCGGTTTTATGAGTGATTATTCATGGAGCGGCTCAATCGGAAAAAACTATTGGAGGCCCCCATTTTGGGGTTTCATAATATTTGCATTCATTTTGACAGCGGTTGGCACAGTTCGATGGTAATATCTTCAGGCCCCTTAAAAAAGGCGATTTTCATGTTGGGTATTTCCGTGGGCGGCATGAAAAAAGAATACCCTTGCGCTGTGAGGTCCTTGAAGGCGTTTTCGACATCTTCCACCTCAAGGCCGATATGATCGAAGCCGTATGTCGATTGGGAGGCATCGCCAACCATTTGTTCATCTTCTCGGGCCACCCTCAGATTAATAGTGGTGCCGTCAAGGTCAAGTGAAGCGCCGTCGGCGGTGCCGAATTTTCGGCGATCGATCAGCTTGGCTGCCAGCACTTCGGTGAAAAAGCGAATCATCTCTTCAAGATTTTTACAGACAATATGAACATGATGAAAGCGATAAGACATAAGACACCTCCAAATTAAAAACCATCAACAGATTGAATAACAACTCCCTCAAATAAGCATTGCAACAGAGTGTCATTTTATATAATTTTATCGAGGCGGTAATCAACCCCTAAGCCCTCTTCAATAAGCATAGAATATGCAAACCAGCCCACTCAAGCGCATCCCAAAAATGTTGTCGCACAGACTGCGTCTGTTTTTCGGTCTCCTGATGGGCTCTCTGTTGATGCTCCTTCTCGTAGGGGCAGCCTCCATTCCCTTCTTTTTTGAATCGTCCTCCATTCTCTACAAATTCGGTCTTAATCGGGTGCTTCTGCTCACAGGGCAGGTAATGGGTCTGGTGGCAGGATGCCTTTTGCTGGTGCAAGTCTTTCTGGCTGCACGTTTTAAATGCCTTGACCGGATCTTTGGCCTGGCCCGGTTGTTCACATATCATCGTCTTAGCGGGTTAATCATAGGCGCTCTGGTAATTCTACATCCCATCGCGATATTTATTTCCGATGACAGGATCTTTATTCCACTGCAATGGCGCTACTGGCCGGAATTTGTCGGCTTGTTTCTGACGCTGTTGATTGCTCTCATTGTGGTTACCAGCCATTGGCGTGAGGGGCTGCGGCTGGCCTTTGAGCGCTGGTGGCCGATCCACCGCATCGCCGCCATTGTGGCATTGATTGCCTTAGGGCTGCATGTGCTGTCGGTCAATGATACCTTTGAGCAACGTCTGCCGCGATTGCTGGCGATTGCTGCCCTTGTGCTGTGCGGGCTGATCTTGGTGTGGATCCGAAGCCGTTTTCTGCGAAGCCGGCGGAAATCCTTGCAGGTGTCAGCCATTGAACCGGCCGGAGCGGATGCGATTCGCCTGCAAATTGTTTCAGATGACCGACATTTGCCGGCTTATCTGCCGGGACAATTTGGTTTCCTCACATTGGCATCAGACCAGATTTCAAACGAAGAGCATCCCTTTACGATCGCCTCCAGCCCGGCACAACCCGATGCCCTTGAATTCATTGTGCGCACCACCGGAGACTGGACGGCGCAATTAAAACATCTTCAGCCCCGGGACCGCGTCTACATCGACGGTCCCTATGGGCTGTTCAGCCACCTGCGGTTTTCCGAAGCACAGGAGTTTATCATGATCGCCGGTGGCATCGGTATTACGCCGATGCTAAGCATGCTGCGCTATATGGCCGACAGCGGGGATCAGCGCAAACTAACGTTGCTCTGGAGCAATCAAACCCCTGATCATATTGTTTTGCCGGATGCGTTTGAAAAGCTGGCAGCGCAATTAAAAGGGCTGCGCATCCTGCATGTGATGACCCGCGCTTCCGAAAACAGCGGTGAACGGAGGCGACTGGACCGGCCCAAGCTTAAAAGGCTGCTTGCCGATTGCAGCCGTTCAGCGGCTGTATTGGTCTGCGGCCCCGATCAAATGATGACAGATGTTTACCTCTGGTTAGTTTCATTGGGATTTCAGCGACGAATGATTTTCATAGAACGATTCAGTTTGTAAAGCTGCCGGATCGTTGACACCCTTATTCATATACTTATAGTCTTTCGATAACGGCTATCCGTGCATAAAAATAATGCGTAGCCGCAATGCCTATCTTATTCAAACACGCCATCCAACAATTTAAATTAGGAGAAAAACATGAAGAAGATTTTCTGTGCAATTATCACGGTCGTATCGATTATGTTTACTGCCAGTTTTACGTCAGCTGAACTCCAAAAATGGGACATCGATAAAGGCCATTCAAGCGTCTATTTCGATGTGCGTCACACCTATGCCACTGTCCGGGGGTATTTTGAGGATTACACCGGATCCGTGCAATTTGACGCCGACAACATGGAAATGGGTCGTATCAAGCTTGAGGTCAAAACCAAAAGCGTCAATACGGGCATCCCCAACCGGGACAATCATTTGCGCGCCGATGAATTTTTTGCCGTTAAAAAATATCCGACGATGACCTTCGAATCAACAGGCGTCAAACAAAAGCAAGGCAACGAATACATTGTTGAGGGCAATTTGACCGTCAAAGGCAAGACCCAAAAGGTGGCGGTGCCGTTTACCTATTTCGGCTCTCGGGAAAACCCGCTCAAGAAGGGGCAGCAGGTTGCCGGATTTGAAGCCCGCTTTACCGTAAATCGGTTGGATTACGGGGTGGGGTCGGGAAAATACGTTGAGATGGGCACCATCGGCAACAAGGTCAATATTTTGGTGACCCTGGAGGTGGTCAGATAGACAGGGATGCGCCCCCAAGAATGATCGATATTAAAATCTAAAAAACTGCATCTTGTCCAGTTCAAGAACCACCCAGGTCAAAATGGCCAACCAGACAATGAATATCATAAATCGGTAAAGCTTTATCACCATATCAATTCCCATCAATCATCAGGCCGATTCTGTCGATGCATCCAGAAAATGCTGACCTCAGTTTTTCAAATGTGAAAATAGATGCACTTGTAGCCTAATATTTAAATGGCTTGCTTCCGGCCGTCTTCCATAGACGCCGGCCTGCGCTGTTTCCTCTTTCTCCGACGGCTGATGCATCAGCGCATCCAACCGGCGGCGCAAAACAGCATAGGAAAAATGCCTTTTGGCGATTTTATAATTGTGATCCACCATTTCTGCTGCTTTCGCAGGCGATTGCAAAATGTCTCTGACCGTCTGCACGGTTTTAGCGGTCAGGTTTGTGTCCATGGTCACCAAGTTGAATCCTTTAGGCTCGATATCGCTCACAAAAGTGGCATAGCGGTTCACCAGCAAGGGCTTTTTGAAGTAAATAGCCTCTAAAAAGGCATTGCCAAAGCCCTCGCATAGGCTGGGGAAGGTCACAAAATCTGCGTGGGTGTAGACATTCCAGAGGCAATGCCCATTCAACTGCTGTTTGGCATGATGCCATGGACTTGAAATGGGTATTTGAGCGAGACGAAGATCGACACCGCTCTCAAGCGCGTAGTTTTTTATCCGGCTTGCGTATTCCAACCCCTCATCCCCCGCCTCGTGGGATATGAGCAATTTATAATGCGGTTTCTGCAACTGTTTGACGAGATCAATGGTATGCTCAATACCCTTACGCTGAATAATGCGAGTGGGCTGCAGAATTGTTTTATGGTTTGGCTTTAGTCCGAAGGCTGCCAGAAATGTTTTGTAGCCCCTGTTGTTTACGGGAGGCGGATTATCGAAATCGATTACATTCGGGATAATGGTTGCCGCAATGCCGCGACGGAGGGCGAGCTCATCCCTGGCAATCGAATTTATGACCACATGTTGGATGTTGGCGTGCTTGGGCGGAAAGAATTCGTGCAGATATTCTCTGAATGCAGATGTCTGCAACCGGTTTCTTTCCCAGAAAAAATCATGATGGTGCGCAATGGTGGGAATCTGCGTTTCTGCAATCAGCTCCGCTAAGGCCAGACCAAGCGGAATGTTTAAGGGAATGGCCAGCGCATTTTCAACGATTAAAAGGTCAATCTGAAAATGATCGATGAAACCCAGCAACCGGACTTTTATGATCTTTTTCAGATTGTCAATGGAGTCGATAGTGGAAGGTATGCTAAATGTTTTTCCGAAAATCTGTCGGTTGATCCACAGATTGTACGGATGTTTAAAATGGGCCTCAGGTACCAGATAGCTTTTGTCCGGGTCTCTATCCAACTCGCCGGCAAACCAAAAACAGGTGTAACCCGCGGCTTCTAATACATCCCCCCACTTACCGGCTTCCAAGGATACGCCGTCTAATCCCGCAAAACGTGTTGACACAAAACCGATGTTTTGGACCATTCCCAACTTCCTCCGACCGATCTATTGATGCCCTGCGCCGGATTAGCTGTGAAATATGCAACCGCAGCGCATACACGTGAAACGGGTGAATCCATCTTAAAAGGTCGTCAAATGTGAAACAATCGGCGGGATTGTTTGCATGACGATTTTGTATGGTGATGTAATTCCTCAGAAAAGAATTTATGGCCTTAAAAGATAATGTACCCGTAACACCCCCTGGCATAAATCTTTGCAAATTTCATGCTAACCTTGTTCGGTGATGAAGAAAAAAATTATAAAACGATTTCAATTGCTTAGATTGGTACCGGTGCCGCGTGCCACCTCGAGACGGTAGTCATTTTCATTAAATTAGGTAATTCATGTAACAATTCCTCTGTCCTCTAATTGTCATATAAACCTTAAGTTAATCGTATACGGACCGATACTCTTGTTTGAGTATGGTCTCACGATGGTGCGACATACTCACAGGATCGGGGTGGTTCGATGAACCACCCCGAAAATGTTTTTAGATAGGTTTTGTACACTCTCCAGCCGATATGGAGATGGGTCCGTCCATGATTACCAACCCAGAAGCTCATGGTATCGGTCCAGGGGTGGCTTCTGAGGTGGGGGCCACCCCCAAACATTCCCTTGAATGGATTGGATGCTTATTTTCTTCAGTCCCCTAAAACCCATCCTATCAAATAAAAGCCTTGCGTGACCTACCAGGCAGCATCACAAGACATGGATTGACATCTGCGTTTATTGTGATTACTCAGAGACTATCAAGTATGATGGATTGCCTTCGAATTGTCGCAAAAATGGAGGGGCCGAATGCCGCAACCAAAACATGCCATGGAGATTTTCAAGCTGCTCGACAAGTCCAACTGCCGGGAGTGCGGTGAAAAAACATGTTTGGCTTTTGCCGGAGCTGTTTTTCAAGGCAAACGCAAAATCGCGGAATGTCCCAAGCTGGATCGGGAAACCATCGAGCGCTTTTCCAGAACGGATGAAGAGGTTAATGCTGGTTTTGTAGAGGGAGCCGACTTTCTGGAGCAACTCAAAAAGGACATTGCCGCTGCCGATTTGGCTAAGGTAGCCCAGAGAGTGGGGGCTGAATTTGCGGATGGCAAACTGAGCCTTAAGGTGCTGGGTAAAAATTTCAGCGTTGACACAGACGGAAACCTCTACACCCAGATCCACGTCAACCCTTGGGTGGCAGTCCCTTTTCTCATCTATCTACTAGCCGGCAAAGGGCTGCCGGTGACCGGTAACTGGGTGTCTTTCCGGGAGCTGAAAGACGGCAAAGAGCGCTACGCGCTGTTTCAAAAACGCTGCGAAAAGGCCATGAAAAAGGTGGCCGACACCTACACGCATCTTTTTGATGACCTGGTCCACATTTTCAACGCCCGGCAGGTGGAAAAACAATTTGAATCCGACATTTCGGTGGTTTTGCATCCGCTGCCCAAGGTGCCCATGATGATCTGTTACTGGCAGCCTGAAGACGGGCTTGGGTCCAGCCTGAATGTTTTTTTTGACGAAACCGCCGATCAAAATCTCAATACCGATGCAGTTTTCACGCTGGGGGTCGGGCTGGCACAAATGTTTACCAAATTGTCTTTACGACACGGGTTTGACGAGGCCCGC
>JASFEV010000242.1:0-7034 GCA_050124655.1 Desulfobacterales bacterium | reverse complement strand
GCCGCAGGCGCCAACATAGTAACGCAACAAATCAACCCCGTCCCTTTTTTCTCTTATCATTTCACGCGATACTGCGCAATAAAAACAAAAAAAATATTGCGCATTATTGCGCATTAGTGTACAGTCTTCCCACGCTAATCGCTCAGGAGTGGTATATGCTATCCTTTAAACCGGGCCAAAAATTGGAAAACGAGCTCAGGATCTTCCAGGGCGAGCTGGTAGAAAAATATAAGGATATCGAAAGCCTGCTGCCTGAAGAAGCCAAATATCTCCATCGTTTTGCTTTAATCAGCAATATCGGGGCTTCTACCCGTATCGAAAATGCCGTTTTAACAGATAGGGAGGTCGAGTGGGTCGATACGATCCTCCAAAAAGACAGCAAAACAACGGCATTTGAGGAAAACAAAATTTATATTTTGGACAAGCTCAGAAAAGATCGAGAGCGCAGTGTCGAGGAGGTGGTCGGCTGCCGCCAGATACTTTCAACCGTCTATCTTCAGGCTAAAGAGCTTTTTCCTTTAACAGAGGCGATCATTCGGGGCCTGCACCATGATTTGCTCCGGTATTATCCCCGGGCAATAAATTTTGCCGGGGGGTATAAAACAAATCCCAACCGGGTTCTGTTTGTCAATCATCAGACCGGTGAACAAAGGGTGGTCCTGGACCCATCTCCGCCAGGGGTAATGACGAGCACCGCCATGGCAGATCTCGTGAAATGGTATAATTTAAATATTCACGAAAATCCCTGGCCATTGCTGGTTGCAACGGAGTTTGTGTTTCGTTTTCTGGCGATTCACCCTTTCCAGGACGGCAATGGTCGTCTCGGGCGAGCACTTTTTATTCTGTCGCTACTCCAGTCGGATGATAAATATCTGAAGGCAATAACACCATATATTGCGATCGATAGGCACATTGAACAAAGCCGATTTCTTTATTACAACACACTGCACCAATGCTCGGAAGGTAAATTTCATGAAGATCCACATAAATACGAAATCGAGCCCCTGGCATGGTTCTTTATAAAAATACTGCGGTCGTCTTTATCCGATATCGAGGCTTATCGTGACCGCTATGCACAGTTACAAAAGCTTTCCGAATCAGCCCTGACCGTTTTAAACTGCTTTAAATCCAGCCCGGAAAAAAGTCTGAAGGTATCTGATATCGAAAAGGAAACGGATATGCCTCGTCGAACGGTTCAATACACACTTCAGACCCTGACTAAAAAAGCGTTTATCCAGAAATTAGGTCAGGGCGCCGGAACCCGTTATCAGCTGATTTTCTGAAACGGATACCTTCGCACTATCAGTTTTGAACGTTTTACGAATTTAATCTGTGTTAACTTGCCGCGGCATCTTGTCCGGCGAAGTTTCTTGACCGGCAAAGTTTTAACGGCGACGGTTAACGAAAACGGACCTGTCCTCCGTAGTTTCTTGACCGGCAAAGTTTTAACGGCGACGGTTAACGAAGGGGGAAGCTTGCCAAAGCGACGCCGGGTCTGCCTGCCCTGTAGCTCTGGAAGATGGTATTTGGGTGAAATTCTGTTAAGACTATTTCACTGGGGCGAAGCGAATTTAACTCGAACGATTTAACTATTTAACCTGTGTGCAAGAAAGGCTAGAAACTTATAATTTAATGCGCGTGCCCCTCCATACATACGTTACCTATAGCTCTGATATCATCTGCATTGGTCAGCATATCCAGCAAATCCTGATTTTGCTGATTGATAAAAAACATCGCTGCCCTGCGACCTCGAAGCATTTGGATGTGAGGCGCTGGAAAGTTAACATTTCATGGACGTTATTTGCTGTTTTTCTTAAATCAAATTCAGTCGATTAATAAAGAGTCAGAAATCGTTGCCGCATTTTAGTTTATTTAGATAGCTATATAAAATTGAGTCCAAATAGAAAAGCTGACGATTACTAGACAAACTAAAAAGGGTAGTAAAATATTCTTTTATTGCTAGTAAATATATAAAAATTTGGAGTTGAACTATCTGGCAAATATAGATAGTATACAATAAGTTACGATTAGCCTTTTTATGTATATAATCAGTCCGATCTCATAAATAAAGTAAAGCGATTTTATGATGAGAAAAAATAAGAGATCCCTACAAAGCGTTAATAGCACAGAAAAGGCAGTATTATATCTAGCATTTGAACTGAGCAAAACAAAATGGAAATTAGCATTCAGCGATAGGAAAAAGATTGGATTTGTAACGATCGCGTCCAGGGATTTGGTGCAACTGAATGCAGCAATTAAAAAAGCGAAGCTTCATTTCTCACTGAGCAATGACGTTCGGATTGTGAGTTGTTGCGAAGCGGGTCGTGATGGATTTTGGTTGCACCGGTATTTGGGGGGATGTGGGATTAAAAACATCGTTGTGGACGTATCTAACATAAAGATAAATCAACGCAAACAGCGGGCGAAGACGGATCGAATTGATGCAGCCCAGCTTTTAAAAAGGCTAATACGGTACTATGGCGGCGAGAAGAAGGCCATGTCTGTGGTGCGAGTTCCCGGTAGTGTTGGTGAAGACGGGAGGAATCTCAACCAAAAATTAGAGGCATTAAAAAAAGAGCAGACTACGCATCGCGTAGAGGCCTTAAAAAAAGAGCAGGCTGCGCATCGCGTAGAAGCATTAAACAAAGAGCAGACTGCGCATCGAAGCCGGCTGAGGGGATTTTATTTGATCCGGCAGGGTCTCAAAGAGCTGGCAACGGATAAACGCTTTGGGTTTTTGGCTGTCGTAATTCTTCTGCTTATTTTTAGCGGATATCTTATATTAAATTTAAAATTGCCGGATTCACTTCGCTGGGGGTTGGAAGATATAGCGCCTAAAGAGTATGAGTCTCCTGTTTTAAAAGCTAAGGAATCTTTCGAGCCGGGGTTCACAGATGAAAAGAAAGTAAATGAAGAACTACAGATTGTGGAAAAAGACGACAATATAAACGTCGCAAACTTAGACATGCAAACGAATAGCCAAGTTAACGTTGGTCATCAAAAAGATGATTATTCCGAAGAGCAATCGACAATGCTCATTCCGGATCGAAAAATCGTGGTTTACTTCAACCACGAGTCAAATGAGCTTCCCAACCATGCGTTCAAAACACTTGATCAAATTATCCAATTCAGTGCCCATTATCCTGAATCAAAGATCGTTGTCGAGGGTTATACAGATTCTTTCGACAAGGACCTCAACAACAGAAAGCTTTCAAAAATCAAAGCCGATGTTGTCAAAAAATATTTAGTGTCCCGGGGTATACCTGCAACGAATATCAAAACTTTTGGAATGGGTTCAGAGAAACCAATTACAAGTAATGAAACGGTTGAGGGAAGCAAACAGAGCCACCGTGTTGAGATCAAACTGAACAAAAAATAACAACTTAATTTCAATCCATGCACTTCAAATCAATTGGCTGAATTATCAACTCCTGATCCCCCCTCTGCTTTTTACTATTTAACCAATCAACGATTTAACTATTTAACCAAGATGAGCTTTGAGCTTTTAGCCTTGCGCCTTTGCGGTGAAAATAACATTTTGTAATCACAGGGTCCGTCGCTAATTTAATCCTCTCAGTCCTCAGTCCCCAGCACTCAGCCCTGAACCTTTGAACCCTGCCTGCCCTCCGTAGCTTCAGCGAAGGGGGGAACCTTTGAACCGGCACCTCCGGTGCCCGTGACCGCATCTGTCAAACCCTCCTGTTAAGCTGAATCAAAACCCCAAAAAGGAGGGCCCTCACACATGCAAGATATCATCAACGAATACATCGGCGGGCTCAAGCTCGGCCGCAAACAATCCTACAAAAACCTGACCGTCTTTGCCCTGCTGTCCGATTACGCGGCAAACGCCGACTACCTCACCCTGGACGAAGCTCTGTCCGGCGACCTGATCGACGTGGTCGAAAAGGACGAGGACGGCACGGTGCCGGAGCTCAAGGTGGTTAACAAATCCGACCGCATGGTCCTGATCCTGGACGGCGAGGAGCTGGTGGGCGCCAAGCAGAACCGTATCGTCAACACCACCGTCCTGATCGCCGGCAACACCACCACCGTGATCCCGGTCTCCTGCGTGGAGGAGGGCCGCTGGTCGTACAAATCCGACAAGCTTTACAGTGAAAAGCGCATGATGTCGTCGAAGCTGCGTGCCAGCAAAGCCGATCAGGTGAGATACTCTTTGGGAAACTCGGGCAAATTCCGCTCGAACCAGGCAGAGATCTGGAATGACGTTGAGGAGCTGGCATTCGACCTGGACGCTGCATCCCCCAGCATGGCCATGGCGGCGATATACCAGAAGGAAGCCCCGACCATAAACAAATACGCAGAGCATTTCGATCTGACCGACTCCCAGGTCGGCGCCGTTTTCATGATTAACGGCAAAGTGGCGGGAATGGACTGCTTTGGAAAACCTGAAACCTTTTCAAAGGTCTTCGAAAAACTGGTGCAAAGCTACGCCCTGGATGCCATCGATTCAGCGGGCAAGGACGGGGAAAAAACCAAAAAGGGGACTAAAGGCGCCACCGCCAGATTTGTGGAGGCCTCGGCCGGCTGCCGCGTGGAAGCCCACCAATCCGTCGGCCTGGGCACCGACTGCCGCCTGGACTCGGATGATTCAACCGGCTTTGCCCTGGCGCACGACAAACAGGTCCTGCACATGTCGCTGTTCGCCAGATCCGCCGAAAACAATCGCCAGAGCCCCGGCTCACGCATGATCCGCTTCTCCCAGCGCAGATTTCGGCGGTTTTAACATCGCACTTCAATACAATCTCCGGCCCCCGTCTGCCGCAAGGCAGCCGGGGGCCGGATGTATTTATAATCATAGATTTTAACCCCAGGGATCTTCCAAGTTTCTCAAGTATTTAACAATATCTCATCTTTAACTGCCGGCTATTATATCAGGCTGTTTTCGGGCAAGAGTGGATAAACGGGAGTTAACACGGCGTTGATCGCTACATGTCATCATTCAATTATTTTTTCCAGATCAGCTATCAACGGAGGGAGATCTTCTGAAATCGTATCCCATAGCACTTTCAAGTCGACCGTATCATAACCATGAATCAGGCGGTTGCGCATCCCTACGATTTCAGGCCATGGAATATACGAATTGCTCGACTTCATTTCACTGCTGACATTGGTTGCCGCCTCTCCTATTATCTCGATCAAGCGTGTTAGAGCCAGCTCCAGTATTCGATCCCGGGCGAGATCATCTCGCGATTTGCCCGCCAGTATATCAACTGCCTCTCTGGCGTGATCCAGCATGTGCTTCAGGTAGACTTGATCATCATGCTGCGACATATACTTCTTCGGCCTCCGAAAGTACCCGATCGCGGAAATATTTACTGATAAAGCCCTCGGTATTAAGATCGACCTTTCGTCCGATTATTTTCCCAAGCTCAATTTCAATACGGGCAAATTTTATCAGCCCGATTTTAGCGTTTGGATCGAATTCGACCAATACATCCACATCACTTTCAGGCCCAAAATCATCCCTCAAAACTGACCCGAAAAAAGCAAGCCTGCGGATGTTGTGTTTGCGACAAAAGGCTGACAGTTCCGACCGGGAAACCTGTATCTTATGATTAACCATGAAAATTGCGCACCTAATAAAGTATTTAAATGTTAACTATGCTTAGCAAATGAGCCTAAAAATCAATAAACTACATTAATTATTGATATTAAACAAAAAAAGTCAGATGGTCAAGATGAGTCGTTCAAACCTAAAACAATCCGGTCGTGCTTTCCCGATTTTCGGTTAAATGTTCAAAGATTCGAATGGTCAATTAGTCAATGATCGTATTCCATTTTTACCTATTTGACGATTCAACCAATTAATTTACCTCGCCTGCCCTGTAGCTCCAGGAGATGGTACAGGGTGGAATGTTTATCCAGTTAAATCTGCAAGCTATTTAACCGGGACAGCTTTGCTGCCCTCCTTTAGGAGGATTCCACTGGGGTGGCGAATTGAAATTCAATCGTCAGCGAGTGTCAGCGTGCGTCTGCGGTTGATTAAAAAAGCTCAACTATCAGGTCCGTGGCCAATTTAATCCTCTCAGTCCTCAGTCCCCAGCACTCAGCCCTTAACCTTTGCGCCGTGTGCCTGTAATCATTAAGAATGATTACTGTTTTTATAATAATCTTGACCCCTTACCCATTATCCGCTATTATACAATTTTATGATATTCACCCTCCCTGCGATATATTACACCCTGAATTTCAAAGACTCAGTTGCAGATCTCATTGAAAACGAAAATACCAGTTCATCGAAAAGCGGTGAGAAAGCAGAATTTAATAAATTCAACAAAATAAAAAACTCAAAGGACCCCCAAAAACGATAATTTTCAATTTAGATCACAAAAGGCTGAGTTATGATTAGGCGAAATCAAAAATCCCGCTTTTCAGATTGAAAGCGGGATTTTCTTTTTCGACCGCCAGATGAGCGCAAAATGAATTTTTAAACTAAAACGATAATGTCAAATGAGTCAAACGAAGCCTTGATAACTTAGCTAGTGGGAACAGGGCGAAATATCCATATGTCACGGACGTTTCGCAACTTTTCGATATTATTTATATATTTATGGACGTCCCCATTTTTACCCAGCCCAATTATTCCCAAAATCAAACTCAATCGCGTGGGTCTCTGTCACACAATCGCATCTTGTCCCATCCGGCAATACCACCTCAACCTGCCCATTCCGCGCCTCACACAATCTCTGCTGGTACCACCTTTCGGGATGCTCGCGTTTTGCCAAACCGGACGCCGGAAGCATAAGTATCAGCATACAGAGCATCCATGTCGTCTTGAAGTCTTTGTTTGATAACTGTTGTGTCATTGTTTTGTTGTTTATTCATAAATCAATTGTAGGCTTGTTTACATGTTTACTATTAAGCAATTTATTTGTCAAACTTTTTCTTTTGTAAACATGATTTTTTTGATAATTATTTTATATGGCTAATCAAAAAATGTTCTCAACTCGGATAGATCCTAAATTACAGAAAAGTGTAAAACTCCTGAGCGTAAAGATCGATAGGTCAATCTC
>JASFEV010000241.1:0-7069 GCA_050124655.1 Desulfobacterales bacterium | reverse complement strand
CCGAATGCCTGAAAACTTCCTTGATCTGGAAAACAAATTTAAATCATTTCCGACGGTGAAATTGCCTTCTTTCGCGTGTAGCAGGACGAACATCTTCTCTGCGGTTCTCTCGCGCTTCTTTTCTCTCCTGTCTTATTGCTCTTCTAGTGTAACGACCCCCATCTGAATCATAATATACATCTTCATCAACTTCCCCGGTTTCTTCATCAACTTCCTCGGTTTCTTCTTTTGCTCCCGAGACTTTTTTTCTTTCCCGGGCCTCACTTCGTTGCGGTTGCGAACTTTCGCCCTCATTTAGTACCTGTTTGCCGGTGGCTTGATTCTTTTGGGCAGGTGGCACCGTATAATCCATGGTATCTTTCAGTTTAGTCTTTTGAGGAGGCGGCTCTTTAGTGATATGGGTTACGCCTTTATCATCTTCCCATGTGTAAAGTTTGTCAGCATGCGCAGTCGAACACCAAATAGACAGTATCACACCCACGATTGTTAACATTATTAGAGGTTTCATTTTAGATTCTCCATTACGGAAATATTTATCTGCGGGACCTTGGTAGAAAAACGGCCTCTGGTCATTTCTAATAGGAGAATTAGGGAGTGCAATGATGCGTTTATATACAAATCGATAAATTTTTTCAACTAAAATTAAGGATTCTGGAAACTGTTGAGAGATGTCCAAATATCAATTTTTCTGGAATTATTACAGGTATCAAACGGATATCTGAACCGTATCGCACTTTTAAATTCGCTGTCGAACTGTAGGCCCGAAAAATGCGGCTTGATGAAAATAACAAGGGTAAATCCAATGGTTCGGATTTACCCTCTTAATCATATCACAGCGGATAGATTGCACTGACTATTCTTTTTTGTCGACTTTGGAAAACTTTGCGCCTTTTAGCGAGATGTCAGCAATGAGACCTTTGGCATCAAATACGAAGCCAAGAATAGGCTCATTTGAAGTCGTTGTATCCACGCGCTCGCCTGCTCCAACAGATATTAGGGCAACATTTCCATCTACACCAGCTTCCCAACCTTTACTTGCTCTAAATGCGTTCAGCGCCTCGTCAGTCATAAATAAAAGGATGATGTCTTTAGACTGCCCGCCGATCGAAAAACCGACGGAGCCCGCGACGGTATTATAGTAATCAACCGATTTCCCTCCAATCCGCAGAGCCCCTTCTCCGTATTCACCACCTACGATAAATGCCGCTTTAACAACATTCGGCATAACCAGCATGCCTTTCGCTTTTTGTACCAACTCACTGGCTCCCTGAACTTGTTTATAGAAGCGTTCGATGGAAACATCCACGCTGGCATCAATTTCCTTTGCGGTTTTTGCATATAGATTGCTTGATAAAAAAACACCAATAATCATGAGCAACAAAAAAAATCGGAGTGACCATTGAATTTTATTGGAATGATTAAGCAGGTCTGATTTCATTTTTTTCCTCCCTTTTTAAACTTAATAAATTAAGTAAACTGACAAGTATTAACTATACGAAGTACCCTTAATAAACTATTGTTAGCTTAAAATTAAATTGCATGCAGAAAATTAAAAATTTAGAGAAAATTATAGTGAAAGGGTATGTACTGTTAGAAATTAAGTCAACAAATTTACACCAACCGCGTATCGCTTGTGTAGCGATACGTCGAGAATACACGCAGTTTGGCGATTTTACAGATATCAAACGGATATAACAAAAATTTGAATTGGCTGATAGACGCTTAAGCGTTAAAGGTATTCCGGTTCAGTCTGTACAGCTAAGATCCCAGCAGCATCATGATCCTTCGAACTGAAAGCGAGAAGCGTAGCTTATGTATAGTCGATGGTTTCCCGAAAGCCTTTTGCGGGAACCACAAAATGAACTATCCAACGATGTCACTTGTCCTTGGATTTTTCCAGGATATTCTTCGGCGAAGGCTCATCGCTGCCGTACACCTCGACATAGGCGTCATGTGCCATACAGCCTTTTTCCCAGTGCTTTATGACTTGCTTGCCGATAAATGAATCCGGATATTTACGCCCGATATTGCAGCCAGGACAGATCTTGTTCCATCCGGCCAGTATCTTTTTCATTCCCATGTGGCTCCTTTCGCGACTGTTGATTCAAAATTAATCCTTTGAAGCGTATTATGCGGCGACTGTTCAACAAATTCGCTAATGACGTGCTCTATCCCGGTGACTGAATCAGCGTTTTTCATCATTGCGCTATTTCATCTGCTGTTAAGTTGCTAATGTGGGCCTCAAATTGCGTGCTGCCGCTGGCAGCAAAGCGGTCGTCCCCATCGGTGAAAACATCCCCGCTTTCAATCAGCAATTCACAATGGCTGACAATTTCGTTGGTGGCCATCAAGATGCCGTAGCCTTCCAACAGGCGGTCTTCAAAATAATCTGCGGCGATCTCCTCAGCGGCTTTGGGGTTGCCGTTTAAAATATCGATGATGGCGCCGCAGCGTTCAATGTGGTGCGCCAGCAGTTGTCTGGCTCTGCCAGCCAGGTCGATCGGGTTCCAACGGTCATTGTAGTATAAGCGATGGGCGGGCAGCACGACCAGTCCCGGATGATCAGCGGCAATCTGAATCATGGTTTTTAATGATTGGATATAACGGCTCAAACCAAATATGGCCGCTGCATCCGTGTAGACCGGTGTGATGACCTGCGCCACTTCACTGAACATGGCTTTACGGGTCGGCCAGGGAGAAATGTCGGGCAAAATGATATCGCCCACGATAAGCGCTTCCTCACCCAGCCGAACGGCCAGACAATCCGGGCTGTGGCCCGGCAGGTGGTAAGTGCAGACATCGGGGGCCAGCTGGGTGTAGCCGTCGCCGATCACATCTATTTTTAAATCCTGCAGCACCCGGTGGTATTCGAGGCAGTTTTTGGCGTAAAAAGACTCCGGCATAAAGCAATGCCAGCATTTGGCCGGAAAATGTTTCTTTTTGACTTCCGGTGATTGGGCCGGATAGTGCCGGATGAGGCGATCATAAATCGCGTGGGCTTTGACCTTGAGTCGGGTGGCCTCAATTAATTCGGCCAATCCGCCATCATGGTCTTCATGACTGTGGCTGATTAAAACAAAGTCAAGATCGGTATGCGATATACTCGCTGTTTCCATCATGGCCAGTAGCCGACTGCCTTGGCCAAATTTGCCCGCGTCCACCAGAAACGGTCTGTCGGCCATGACGGCATAATTCCAGGTGGGCCCCAGATCCCAGTGGCCGCCGTATGCGTTTTTAGTTGGCAGACCGAAAACCTCTAGTCCGGACGGCAGCCGGAAGCGCACGACCATTTCATTACCGCTCCCATCGCCCTTCCGTATGATCTGTGCATTCTGCATTAATCAATATCCTCTATCATAGATTTCCCTGGCGGGTATGCTACTAGTCGGTTGGCCTGTTTGGCCCGTTGAGCCGGTTGCGCCCGTTAAATAAGGATTACTGTCTAATTGTATTTTTTTACCGGCAAACGGGCAAACGGGTAACGGGCTCAACCTATAATTTATTTATCAGGTCGCACAACAGCCGCACCCCAAACCCCGTACCGCCGGGGCCGCAATAGGCATTGCCTTTTTTGTGGTAAGCCGGGCCGGCAATATCGATATGGGCCCAGCGGGTATCGCCGGCAAACTCTGCTAAAAACAGGGCGGCCGTAATGGCTCCGCCCCAGCGGGCACTGGGCATGTTGTTGAGATCGGCAAAATCGCTTTTGAGCAGCTCCTTATAGTCCTCCGGCAACGGCATGGGCCAGCAACGTTCATGGGTTTTGTTGCCGGATGCCTGAATGGCTTCCGACAGCTGATCATCGGTTGTAAAAACACCGGCGATTCTTTCTCCCAGGGCGACCACACAGGCTCCGGTGAGCGTCGCCAAATCAATCATAACCGTCGGTTTGTGTTTTTTGACGACATAAGACATGGCATCAATTAAAATCAGGCGGCCTTCGGCATCCGTATTGCCGATTTCAATGGTTTTACCGGCATGGCTGCGCACGATGTCCCCAGGTCGGGTGGCCGTGCCCGAGGGCATATTCTCGACAATGGGAATGGCGCCAATGATGTGGTTTCGAGTTTTAAGCCGGGCCTGGGTGATCAGGGTGGCGGCTACCACCGCAGCCCCCGACATATCGGCTTTCATGCCGGCCATGCCGCCGCCGGTCTTGATGTTAAGGCCGCCTGAATCAAAGGTAACCCCTTTGCCGACCAGCGCCAACGTCTTTTTCGCTTTGGGCGGCTTGTGCTCCAACATCACCAGGCTGGGCTTGCTGCGGCTGCCGGCGGCCACTGCCAACAAGGCGCCAAACTTATTCTGCCTTAACTCTTTTTCGCGCAACACACGGGTTTTGAGGCCGTATCTGCGGGCCTGCGAGACAATTGAGCGGGTAAATCGCTCCGGTGTTTTATCGTTGGACGGCATGCTGATCCACTCGCGCGCCAGGATGGTACCAGCACAAATGGTGCGTACCTGCGGCGCAATTTTTCTCAGCCTGCCCGTTGCCTGCGGTTTGATCCAGAAGTCGATGTGTTTCAACGGCTTTTTTTTCTTTTCGTTTTTGTATTTGTCAAATATATGATTTCCCAGACAGGCGCCTTCCATCATGGCTTCGACCACATCCGGCAGTTCTTTTTTAAGCTTTTCGGCTGACGGCACCGCCACCCAGATTTTTTCCAAACCGGATTGTATACACCTGTTGACAGCTGTGCCGCAACATGATCGCAGAACTTCTTGATCGATCTTTTTGAGCTTGCCCAGTCCAATACAGATGATTCGCTGCGCGGCAAGGTCTTTCACATCATAGAGCGTGACCCATTCCCCTTGTTCGGCCTTAAATTCTTTCAGTTTTAAAGCCTTTCCGATGACAGCGATAACGTTGCGATCATCGTGAATATTGTTGTCCTCACACACCGGCACGATAAGGGTGTCTATTTTGTGCGTCTTCAGATCTACGGCTTTGAGACCTATCATATGTCATCTCTCCATTCTATTTGAACCTTCGAGTATTTGACCGAATTTGAAAAATAATTTACCACGAAAGCACGAAAAAATAAAAACATGAAGAACAAAAAAATTTCGTGTTTCCACTATTTCATGTTTTCGTGGTTGATTATGTTCTCCGTTTAGTTTGAAAATGATCATTTGCCACAAAAACGCAATCACACTTAGCAACTTTATGCCGTGTTCGAATCAGAAGCAAGTTCTTTTAAAGCGCTGATGGTCCCCCAATTAAATGTTTCTGACTGGCATGGAAGGATTGAATTGTTGGTAAAAATTGGATCTGCCGCCAGATCATATCGGGATGCAGCCACCGCTTCTGGCCACATGGCCGTATGCGGAATTGGCGAGTAGTATGCTAAAATCGGCGTTATGTCCGTTGCCTGAACCGCGTGAATCGAACGTTCAACGGCGGCCAAGTCCTGTCCCGGTAATCCCATAAGCAAATAGGCACCGACCTGGTCCTTTGTAAAACCGGCATCTTTGAGGTATCCGGTGGCTCGTTTGAAATCGTTTTGGGTCACCTTGTGGTCAATGGGGTCCCGCGTCTCGAATTCAGCTGTTTCCAGGCCCAACCGCAGGGTCGTAAATCCGGACCTGAACAGCAACTGCGCTGTTTCAGCGGTAAGGCTACGAATATGGACGGCATTGGGCGTGTGAAATCGAAGACCGAGGTCGGTCTGAATGATTTTTTCCAAAAGCGGCAGTGCATGTTGTTCCGCGTCGACTAAAAAGGCGTCATCATACAGCACAAAATCTTTGATCTGATGGGCTCGATGCCAGAACTTGATTTCCTCGAGGACCGAATCCGGGCTGCGCCACAGGCGGGTGGGACTCAGAAGATGAGCTGCACAGTAAGCGCATTTAAATGGGCAGCCGCGTGAGGTCAACAGGGCGACATAATTGATGCGATTTTGCAAATCATAGGCCGGGTAGGGATACGTGTCGAGTTGTTGCGGGTTAAAACGGGCGGTGACCCTGAATCCGGTATGCTGGGCGACAACGTCAAAGACAGCCTTCTCGGCCGGGCCTGCGACAACGTCATCTGCGCCAGCGTGTTTGCGGGCATGGTCGGTGCACAGGCTGGCGTAAATGCCGCCTAAAATGATGGCGGTTTTCGGAAAGATTTCACGCAACAGCTCGATGGTTTCCTGAATGCCCGTATACCAGTAGGTCATCAAAGAGGTCACCAGGACCAAGTCCGGTTCCGGCATCGTCCGAAGATCTTCCGCCAGCCAGCGGGGTTTGATACCGTATCGGCTGAAGCGGCGCTGGACATCCTTAAGACCTGGCGGTTTTTTGATGGGAGATTTCAAATAGGGGCCGCGGCCCCAGCGGGCGGTTGGATTACTGGCAGGTGCTTTGGGGTGAAAGCGGTCGAGGCAATCAATGTAGGATACCGCAACGTTATGGGCTCTGAGCAAACCGGTCAGGGTCAGCAACCCCAATGGTTTGGCCCAGAAATCATAGGCGGCAAAATCATGAATCCAGGGATTGACCAGCAAAATATGGGGCGCATCTTTCGTCATGTCATGGATGTTTCTTCAGCAAATTATATTTCAGAAACAAGTAAAGATTTGGTGTATCATGGCGGAAATGAATCGCAAAATTCATGCTCGTTTTGAAATATGAGCCCATGCTACATATAAGCGACGAGACCATTTCCACCATCCGCTTTTGCAAGGATTTTTAAATAGTAAAACCGGTTCCAAAATTTCATATTATGTCTGAGGGCAAGGCGTAAAACGGTTCGAAAGCGGAGCGTACACGATAGTACGTGAGCATTTTGAACCGATTTATAACGCTGCCATCGGGCATAATATGGTGCTTTGGAATCGGTTTTTAGTTTTCTTCATCGGTGGGAAAGTACACCATCGATGTTTTTTTTAATTCCTCACGACTGAACAGCAGTGTGTAATCTTCTACGGAGGTGGCCCTGGACATTTTGCGCGCCGTCTCGTGGCATGCCTGTTCGGAGCTGGCATGCACCATGGTGTACAGGTTATACGGCCAGTCTGCGCTGGGATTGCGCCGGTAACAGTGAGACACTTGATGAAAAGATGCCATTTTCTGTCCGACC
>JASFEV010000240.1:0-7098 GCA_050124655.1 Desulfobacterales bacterium | reverse complement strand
TGCGCTAATGCCGACGGCAGCTCCTGCATTATCGTGGCCCGTGAAGAAAAAGCCAAATCCTTTTCGGAAAAACCGGTCTGGATTCTAGGAGTCGGCTCAGCCACCACAAGTGTCAACTTGGCCGGTAGAGACCTGTTTACCGGCTTAAGCGTCGCCGAACAGGCAGCTCAGCAGGCCTATCAGATGGCTGGCGTGGGCCCCAAAGACATTGATGTCGCCGAAGTGCATGACTGTTTTACGATCGCCGAAATGATGGCCTATGAAAACTTGGGGTTTGCCAAACCGGGCGAAGGCAAGGAATTGATCAGAGCCAAAGAAACCTATCAGAAAGGCCGCATACCTGTAAATGTCGACGGCGGTCTTTTATCAAAAGGCCATCCCATCGGCGCCACGGGTGGATCTCAAATTCGCACCATCGTCCTGCAGCTCAGAGACGAGGCTGGCGATATTCAGGTCAAAGACCCGCAAATTGGCCTGGTTCATAACATTGGCGGCGTGGGCTTGTATGGCAATGTGACGATTCTTGGACGTTAACGAGATTTTCTCACCACGAAAACACGAAATAAAGAAAAAATTAAATTTCGTGGTTTTAGAATTTCGTGTTTTCGTGATTAAGATTAAATTTAAGACTTTAAACGTCAATCGGAGATAAATGATGAGTAAGAAAAAAGAAGTAGATGATCGATTCAAACAATTCGGCACGGTCAGTTTTACCGCCATCACCAAAACCAATGACTTCATCGACTACCTGAATGACAACAAGGTCATGGGCACCCGATGTAAAGATTGTGGGCTGTTTTTCTTTCCGCCACGGGCAGACTGCCATCAGTGCCTGGCCAGTAACATGGAATGGTTCGAGGTCAGCGGCAAAGGTCAGCTGGTGAGCTACAGCAAACTGCAATATGCGCCCGTCGGTTTTGAGGATGATGTTCCCTACTGCATCGCCCTTCTGGATTATGGTGACTATAAGGTGTTTGGTAGAATTGCAGCTGACCTTAAAGATGATGAAATCCAGGTAGGCATGGAAATGCAAACAGTAGTCAATGAGCTGCCGAATGGGCAGCTCAACTATGTCTTTAAAAAAATATAGGTCGTATTTTGTATTTTGTGTTTTGTGTTTAGTCTGGGATTCAATTAAGCGTTAATCTATTCGGCTGAATTTCAAATACCAAACACCAAACACTAAACACCAAAAAGGGAACCCAAACCATGAGCGAATATCAGTATTTGAAAGTTGAAAAGTCAGACGGTGTCGCACGGATTACCCTCGATCGGCCCAAGCACAATGTTTTAGACATTGACATGATGAATGAGCTGATTGTCGAACTGGAGGTACTGGCGTCCGATGAAGAACTTAAATGCCTGGTGATCAATGGCGCCGGGGCCAGCTTTTGTGCCGGCGTCGAAGTGGCCGACCACAAACCGGAAAATGTAAACCTGATGATCGAAACCTTCAATCGCATTTTTGAGCTGATCGATCAGCTCGATGTTCCCGTCATTGCCTCGGTGCACGGCGCCTGTTTGGGTGGCGGCATGGAGCTTGCCATTGCCTGTGACATCATTGTGGCAGCCGAAAGTGCGCTGTTCGGCCAGCCGGAAATCAAGCTGGCATTTTTGCCGCCCTATGCCGCCATTCGCCTACCCCACCTGGTGGGCCCCGCCAAGGCCATTGAAATCTGCACTACCGGCAAGCGTTACAGCGCTGCAGAAGCGCAGCAAATCGGAATGATCTGTTATGCTGTCGCCGACGACCAGCTGGCCGATACCACCGATAAGCTCGTCAAGGAAATTCAATACAACAGCCCGCTCATTATTCGATTGAATAAGCAGGCCGTCAAAAAACACTTGGGATTACCCTTCCCGCAAGCCGTCGGAAGTGTCAGCGATCTTTTCCTGAATACATTGATGAAAACCGAGGACGTGCTGGAAGGTATCAAAAGCTTCGAGGAAAAACGCAAACCGGTTTGGAAGAATAAGTAAAAAAGCTGCTGGCTCCTGGCTTCTTGCGGCTTGCAAATTGTCACTGGTGGCTGGCGACTCGCTAATTTATCACTTTCTTAAACCCTGCTGGTTATTTTGGGAGCTATCGGCCAGAAGCCAGAAGCGAGCGGCCAGAAGCCAGAAAAGGAGATTCCATGTCACAGATAAACACGATCGCGGTTATTGGTGCGGGCAATATGGGCAGCGGTATTGCCCAAAAAATTGCCCAGGAAGGCATCAACGTTATTATGGTGGATATAAAGGAAGAATTTGTCGAACGCGGTATTAATACCATACGACAAATGCTGAAAGAAGCCGTTGAACGCAAGATTCTCAACTCGGAACAGGTTCACGATGTTCTTTCACGCATCATCGGCACCTGCGATTTTGAAATAGTGGCCGACGCCGACTTGGTTATCGAAGCTGTTTTTGAAGACAAGCAGGTTAAATTCGATCTTTTTGAAAAGCTGGATCGGATCTGTTCTGATAAGACCATTCTGGCCACCAACACGTCCAGTTTCTACGTTCATGAATTTGCGAATAAAACCGCTCGACCGGATCGCTTTATCGGACTGCATTACTTCTACCATCCGGCCAAAAATCGCCTGCTGGAAGTGATTCCGCATGAAAAGACCAGCGCCGAAACGATTGAAAAATCACTTCTGGCTGCCAAGCTTCACGGTAAAACCGCCATCCTTGTCAAAGATGCACCCGGCTTTGCCGTCAATCGCTTCTTTGTGCCGTTTTTAAACGAAGCGGCCCGTATGCTGGAAGAAGGACTGGCCAATATCCCTACCATCGAAGAAGCTGCCAAGCAGGCATTTAAAATCGGTATGGGGCCTTTTGAGCTGATGAATGTAACCGGCATCCCCATTGCCGTGCACGCCTCGACCACTTTAGGAAATGAACTGGGATCCTTTTATGCCACCGCCGAGATTCTGAAAACCCAGAAGGATAAAAATGAAAACTGGGATCTCAGCGGCGATGTCGATGGCTCTAAACTCGAGGAAGTTAAAGACCGCTTTTACGGCGTATGTCTCGGGGTGGCGGCGGCGCTGGTGGATGAGGGTGTTGCTTCCATCGAAGACACCGATCGGGGCGCCAAAATCGGTCTACGCTGGCTGATGGGGCCATTTGAGATCATGAATAAAATCGGCATCGAAAAAACCTTTAAAGCCGTTGAGGCTATCACCCAACGATACCCTGATTTCAAGATGCCGAAGGTTCTGGCACAACAATATGAGAGCGGCAAACCGTTTGCGTTTAACTTTGTAGATCTGGAAGTCAAAGAAGGAGTCGCTTACATTACCATTAACCGCCCCGAAGCCATGAACGCCTTAAACGAAACGGTGGTGGCGCAGCTCAGAAAGCGTTTTGATGAAGCTGAGGCAAACGCCAGTGTCAAAGCCATCGTGTTTCAGGGCGCCGGCAAAGCCTTTGTGGCCGGGGCGGATATTAAGTACTTCGTGGATAAGATCAAAGCCGATCGAATCGCGGATATTGCCGAATTCACCCGCAAAGGGCACGAGTTGCTGCTGGATATTGAAAACTCGGACAAACTGACCATTGCCCTACTCGACGGTCTGAGTCTGGGTGGCGGTAGCGAGCTCGCTCTGGCCTGCCAAGCCATTGTCGCTACACCGACCGGATCTCTGGGTTTTCCGGAAACTGCCATTGGTATCTTTCCCGGTTTGGGAGGTATGCTGCGCATGGCTCGTTTTACCGGACCGGAGCTGGCCAAATACTATGTCTTTACCGGCAGCCCGATCAGTGCCGAAGATGCCCACACTCTCGGCATCGTTGCACGTCTGGTAGCGCCGGCCGAGGTGGCCTCTGCTATCAACGAATTGGTATCGGCAGGAAAGCCGGACAAATACCGGCAACGAGCGATCCCGGAAAAATTCAACACGCTGGCTCAGATGGGCAGCAGCGAAAATGTGGACCGCCTTTTAAACGGACAACCACCCGAGGGTGTGCCCGCTGAACTTGCGGCCAAAGCCGCCAAGATGATCGGCTACAAAGCACCGCTGGCCCTTAAAATCGCCAATGAAATCATCGATGAGCAGGTTGGAAAATCAATCGCCGATGCAGTGGAAATAGAGCTCGGGCGCCTGAACGAGATATTCAGCACGGCCGACGCGCTGGAGGGACTTTCAACCATTGGTCGCAAAAAGCCCGAATATAAAGGGGCGTGATGGGGTGACACGGCAAGAAGAATTAATCCGCCAGGGGTGGGAAAGACAGGCCACTTATGATGAGCCCCGCCTGTCCGAAATGATTGACACCTACCGAGAAATCGGCCTGGAAGTTCATCTGGAGCCTTTTGATCCCGATCAGGAATCCGGCTGCACCGAATGCATGGCCGCTGTGCCGGAAAAGTTTAAAACCATTTATACACGCAAAAGCCCAGTTAAATAACTGGGCTTGCTTCTGGCTTCTGGCAACTGGTCACTGGCTCAAAAAATATGCCAGCCGCCAGCAGCGAGCTGCCAGTAGCCAACTTTCTACCAATTAGGAAATGCCACAACCAGGATAACCAGCTCCTCATCTCCATTATTCAACAGACGATGCGATAATCCGGTCGAAATCCAAGTGGCATCTCCCGGCCCGACGTGGCGCTTTTCGTCATCCACCCCCATTTCACCAGAACCCCGCAACGGTTTCAATATTTTAGCTTGACAGAAACTACAATGTAGCTTTAATGTAGCTAATCAGAAGATTCAATAAAAGAATGAAGTTGGCTCATTTAATTGACAGAATTTTAAATTGTGGCTAAAAAATCAAATGAATTGATTGCGCCAAAAAGGGCTTTCAAATTAAACTAAATTTATAAAGGATGGTGCCATGCACAAACTACTTACCGAAAATCCAGGACAAAAAATGCTACTGCTGGGCAATGAAGCCATTGCCAGAGGAGCGGTCGAAGCAGGTGTTGCAGTTGCCAGTACCTACCCGGGCACGCCCTCTTCTGAAATTTCGTTACAATTTTTCCAAATGTCCCAGGAAAGCGATCTGTATTTTGAATACAGCACCAATGAAAAGGTCGCCATGGAAGTGGCGGCTGCAGCGGCCAATTCCGGTGTGCGCAGCATGTGCGTCATGAAGCATGTGGGCGTAAACGTCGCCGCAGACGCATTGATGACACTGGCCTACGTGGGCGTCAAAGGCGGGATGATCGTTCTGACCGCTGACGACCCCTATATGTTTTCCAGCCAAAATGAGCAGGATAATCGTTTTTATGCCAAACTGTCAGGGCTACCGTTGTTAGAGCCATCGAGTGTTGAAGAAGCCAAAGAGCTAATCGCTTATGCCTTTGAAATTTCCGAGAAACTGCAGGAACCGGTCCTGTTTCGCACCACCACCCGCATCAATCATTCATCCGGAATTGTCACCCTGGGAGAGATTAAGGCCCCCCAAACCAAAGGCGATTTTACCAAAGATCCCTTTAATCTGGTCACCGTACCGGCGGTTTCCAGGAGATTGCATGTCAAGCTTTTAGAAAACATCGAAAAAGCAAAGGAACTCTCAGAAACCTCACCCTCTAATTTCATCGAAGGCAATGGAAAATGGGGCATTGTTTGCAACGGAGTCAGCTACAATTACGCCTCGGACGCCATCAAAGAGCTCAATATTACCGATAAAGTCAGGCTGCTCCGGATCGGATTTTCTTATCCCATGCCCGAAAAAGCCATTAAGGCCTTTTTAAAAGAATGCGAAAAAGTTTTGGTTATTGAAGAAGGCGAACCCTATATGGAAGAGCAGATTAAGGCCTTTGCCCAGGAAGCGGGTTTAACCTTACCGATTCGCGGAAAAGCCAAAGACCTGTTTACGCGTCTTTACGAGTACAACCCCGCACAGGTCCGCGAAAACATCGCCAAGATTTTTGAAATACCCTATACGCCAACCGCCAGACCGGATATCTCCGATGTACCGGAAGTACCCCAACGGCCGCCCAACCTGTGCGCCGGCTGCTCGCACCGCGCCACTTACTACGCGGTTAAAAAGGCGGCCGAAGGACTCGGAACCGTTTATCCGACCGACATCGGGTGTTACACACTCGGCGTGCTGCCGCCGCTTTCAACAGCGGATTTTCTGTTGTGTATGGGATCCTCGGTCGGAACAGGTTGCGGTTTCTCGGCCGCTACCGATAAAAAGGTTATTTCCTTTATCGGCGATTCTACCTTTTTCCACTCCGGCATCCCTGGTCTGATCAACGCTGTTTTTAACAATCATAACTTTACGCTGGTCGTCCTGGACAACAGCACCACGGCGATGACCGGCCATCAGCCCCATCCGGGCGTTAACATGAAAGATTTTAACCTGACCGGCTATGGTCGGGTATCGATTGAAGAAGTCGTCCGTGCCATCGGGGTACCGCATGTGGAGGTCATCAAACCGTATCGGGTTAATAAGAGCATCGCGGCTATCAAGGAGGCCATCGATTACGAGGGCGTATCGGTCATCATATCCAAAGAGGCCTGCACCCTATATGCTCAGAGTCTTAAAAAAGCCAGGGGCAAGCCGTTTTATATTAACGAAAAATGCAAAAATCACCGCGAGTGCGTCAACGAACTGGCCTGTCCGGCGTTCTATATCGAAGGTGAAAAGGTCCACATCAACACGGATCTGTGTACAGGCTGCTCTGTTTGTGCCCAGATTTGCCCGGAAAAGGCTATCGTGCCGGTGCGGTCAAAGGTAAAAGCGTCATGATGGCTGCAGTCATCATGACTACAGAAGTAATGGAGTCAAAAGAAGAACACTGGAGTAATGGGGAAAAGGAAAACGGAAGTACTTTCGTTGCACCAACAATCCAATACTCCAACACTCCATTACTCCATTACTCCAAGTTATCGATTAAAACCCTATCTGTAAAAAAAGCGCCCACGATTTTTTATACGAATAACCACAAATTCAGGGAAGACTTATGCAAACAACAAGACTGATCATCGTAGCTGTTGGCGGGCAGGGAAACCTGCTGGCATCCAAAGTGCTCGGAGAAGCAGCGCTGCTGGCTGATATTCCGGTACGTATGAGTGAAATCCACGGCATGGCTCAAAGAGGTGGCGTTGTCGAATCTGCAGTGGTTTTCGGCGATGCGCTAAGTACGATCATTTCGGA
>JASFEV010000239.1:0-7128 GCA_050124655.1 Desulfobacterales bacterium | reverse complement strand
CCCCGGAGGAGCTGTCATCGATATTTACGATGAACTGGATAAAACCGATATTCGGCATATCCTAGTCAGACATGAGCAGGGCGCTGTACATGCTGCTGATGGTTATGCACGGGCTGGCAATAAGGTGGGGGTCTGTCTGGTGACGTCCGGTCCGGGTGCGACCAATACCGTTACGGGAATTGCCTCGGCTTACATGGATTCGATTCCCATGGTCATTCTTACCGGCCAAGTGCCCACCCAGTTAATTGGCAACGACGCTTTTCAGGAAGTGGACATTGTCGGGATCACCCGCCCCTGCACAAAACACAATTATCTAGTGCCATCGGCAGATGCATTTGCCCGAATTATCAAGGAAGCATTTTACCTGGCACGTTCAGGTCGACCGGGCCCGGTGCTGGTCGATATTCCTAAAGATGTTACCAAGGCCGTTATTGATTATCGACCCATCAAAGATGTTCGGCTAAAATCATACAATCCAACATACGAACCGAATATGAAGCAGTTAAAAAAAGTTGTTGAACTGATCGAGTCTTCGCAGCGACCGGTCATTTTTGCGGGAGGTGGAGTGATCCTTTCCGGAGCGGCTGCCGAATTGACTGAATTTGCCCGCAACGTCCGGATTCCGGTCACAACATCACTAATGGGCTTGGGAACATTTCCGGGTACAGATCCCTTGTGGCTTGGCATGCTCGGCATGCATGGCACCTATCGTGCCAATATGAGTACCGGCGCATGCGATCTTCTGATTTCCATCGGTGTCCGTTTTGATGACCGCGTGACCGGAAAGACAGACGCGTTTGCCGCTCAGGCAAAAATTGTCCATATTGATATTGATCCGACCTCCATTCGCAAAAATATCCCGGTGACCATTCCGATTGTCGGAGACTGCAAAACCAGCCTGCGACATCTAAATCAACTCATCGAACAGACCGATCTAAAAAATATCGAACAAAAGCGTCAGCGCTGGTTGGCCCAGATCGAAGAATGGAAAAATACAAAGCCACTGGCCTATAAACAGGAAGATACCATCAAACCCCAGTTTGTCGTTGAAAAGCTTTACGAGCTCACAAATGGCGAGGCCATTATTACCACCGAGGTGGGCCAAAACCAAATGTGGGCAGCCCAATATTATCATTTTGATCAACCCAACCATTTTATTACATCCGGCGGCCTTGGCTGCATGGGGTTTGGCTTGCCGGCGGCCATCGGGGCTCAGACGGCATGCCCGGACAAGCTAGTCGTCGATATTGCCGGTGACGGCAGCATCCAGATGAACATCCAGGAAATGGCCACCGCTGTCCAAAGCGGTCTTCCGGTAAAAGTCGTCATCCTCAATAATGCTTATCTGGGGATGGTCCGCCAGTGGCAGGAGTTGTTCTATGGAAGGCGCTATGCCTGCACGGGTATGGATTGCGCGCCTGATTTTGTCAAACTTGCCGAAGCTTACGGGGCGCTTGGTTTAAGGGCAACAAAACCTCAAGAGGTTGAAGCGGTGCTCAAGGAGGGGCTTTCTGCCGACGGGCCGGTCATCATGGATTTTAAAGTTGATCGTGAAGAAGGTGTTTACCCCATGGTACCTGCTGGTGCCCCCATTACTGAGATGCTACTGGTGTAAGTTGGTTATTCGTTATTCGTTATTGGTTATAGGAACAACAAATGACAGATAACAAATAACGCAGTTCAATAATAAATAAAGCCCAATTAGGAACATAACGATGGAAGAAACCAAACATACGATGACGATGCTGGTCGATAATCAGCCGGGCGTGCTTTCAAGGGTGGCCGGACTATTTAGTGGGAAAGGATTTAACATCGAAAGCCTGTGCACCGCGCCAACCATGGACCCGAAGATATCCAGAATCACGATTGTCACCAAGGCCAACCCGCCTGTCATCGAACAAATCGAAAAGCAGCTAAGGAAACTGATTAACGTCGTTAAACTACGAGACATGACCGGTCCCAGGGCGGTTAAGCGCGAAATGGCGCTAATCTGTGTCAGAGCAAAAGCGGAATTGCGGGCAGAAATTTTGCGAATTGTCGACATCTTTCGCTGCAAAGTGGTTGATGTCGGCACAGAGCACTATATTATCGAAGTCACCGGAGATGAAGGCAAATTAAAAGCGCTGATCAATCTCCTCAAACCGATGGGAATTGAAAAAATTGCACGCAGTGGGACGTTGGCGCTGTATCGAGAACCCAAATAGTTTCCAATTCCTAAACGGCTATTTTTACGCTGGGCTGCGTTCTCCGCGGATTTTAGACCTTAACGTACAAAGAAGTACGCCTCGGCCTAAAATCCTTGTGCGGCCTTGCCCAGCAAAAAAATATCTCTTTTATGAATTGAAAACATTATCCTAAAAATAAATAGTTCGAATTATTCGTTTTTAAGAAGTATAGATGCGTAACTGAAAAAAGGAGAAGACGAATGGCACAGTTCGATTTTGGTGGAACCATGGAAGAAGTGATTACCGATGAGGAGTTCCCTCTGCAAAAAGCCCGCGAAGTGCTGGCAGATGAAGTCGTTGCGGTTTTGGGATATGGTGTTCAGGGTCCTGGGCAGGCGTTAAATATGAGAGACAACGGTATCAACGTCATCGTCGGCCAGCGTGAGAACAGCGAATCGTGGGAGCGGGCCGTGGCAGATGGTTTTGTGGCCGGCAAAACGCTTTTTCCATTAACAGAAGCCGCCCAGCAGGCCAGTATCATTCAATACCTGTTGTCAGACGCAGGCCAGATGGCCATGTGGCCGCAAATCAAGGAGTACCTGGCAGACGGAAACATGCTCTATTTTTCGCATGGCTTTTCAATTGTTTACCACGAGCAAACCGGTGTGGTTGCGCCATCAAATGTGGACGTGGTTCTCGTGGCACCCAAGGGATCGGGACGTACTGTCAGGAGCAACTTTTTGGATGGAAGCGGTATTAACTCGAGCTTCGCTATCCATCAAGATTACACCGGCAACGCCAGAGAAAAAACCCTGGCGCTGGGAATTGCCATCGGATCCGGCTATCTTTTCCCAACCACTTTCGCCAATGAGGTCTACAGTGATTTGACCGGTGAACGCGGCGTGCTGTTGGGGTGTTTGGCAGGTGTTATGGAGGCACAGTATGCGCTGTTGCGTAAAAATGGACACAGCCCCAGTGAAGCCTTTAATGAGACCGTGGAAGAGTTGACTCAAAGCCTTATCCGCCTGGTGGCGGCAAACGGCATGGATTGGATGTTTGCCAGCTGTTCCACCACAGCGCAACGCGGTGCTTTAGATTGGGCGCCGAAATTTCGAGATGCAGTCGCTCCCGTATTTGAAAAGCTGTATAAACGTGTAGTGGAAGGTGAAGAAACCAAACGGGTACTGGAAGCCAACAGCGCACCGGATTACCGTCAGAAGCTCGAAAAAGAATTGGCGGTAATGAGAAACTCAGAGATGTGGCAGGCCGGGGCTGTCGTCCGTTCACTCAGGCCCGAAAACCGCAGAAAATAAATCTGGCGCAAGCGCACGGCGTATGGCGCAAGGCAGTGGATCAAACCCTAAAATTAAAATCGTTCCTTCGCCTTGAGCCTGACGCCCTTGGCCTTGAGCCATCATGTTTTGGAGAATCTTAATGGACCCAGTCTTCTTATACGACACAACTTTAAGAGATGGAACCCAGGGAGAAAACATCACTTTTTCTGCAGAGGAAAAGTTAAATATCGCATTGCGTCTGGACGACATCGGTATCCAGTACATTGAAGGGGGTTGGCCCGGCTCGAATCCAAGAGATGTTGCCTTTTTTGATTTGGCTAAAAGAGTGAAATTCACCCAGGCGCGTTTGGCGGCCTTTGGATCGACCCGCAAACCCGGTATTGGCCCAGATGCCGATCCTAATCTTGAGGCACTGCTTAAGACTGAAACACCGACCGTGACTGTGTTCGGGAAAAGCTGGAACCTGCATGTTGAGCAGATCATGGGCAACTCCTTGACTGAAAATCTGGCGATGATCAACGACAGTGTCGCCTTTTTAAAGCAACATGACCGTGAAGTTGTCTATGACGCCGAGCACTTTTTCGATGGGTATAAAAACAATAAAGACTATGCGCTCAAATCTCTGGGAGCCGCCCTGGACGGCGGCGCTGATTTTATTGTTTTATGTGATACCAATGGGGGAACGCTTCCTTTTGAACTGGAAACAATCATAGCGGCGGTTCAAAAAGAGTTGGGGGACTTTTGTGCAAGCCCGTCTCAAAACGATTGTATCAAGCTCGGAATTCATTGTCACAATGACTGCAACTTGGCTGTCGCAAATTCGATCAGTGCCGTTCACAAAGGTGCCGTCATGGTCCACGGGACAATAAACGGATATGGCGAAAGATGCGGCAATGCTGATTTGACCTCAATCATTCCAATCCTAAACCTTAAAATGGGTCGTGCGTGCGTCTCGGCTGACCATCTAAAAAAACTTAAAAGCCTTTCGCGCTATGTCAGTGAAACCGCTAATCTGGTGCCCTTTAATTCGCGGCCTTTCGTCGGCAAGAGCGCTTTTGCACATAAAGGCGGCATCCATGTCAGCGCCATCATGAAAACCCCCAAGGCATATGAACACATGGACCCGGCGATTGTTGGAAACAAGCGTCGGGTCTTGGTGTCTGATCTTGCCGGCAAAAGCAACGTCGAATACAAGGCCAAAGAGCTGGGTGTCGAACTCGGCAACAACGGCTTTGATAGCCGTAAAATCGCCACTGAGATCAAGCAACTGGAACAAGAAGGTTACCAGTTTGATTCGGCAGATGGCTCGTTTAAAATTTTGCTGGAAAAATTTACCGATCAATTTCACCCTCATTTTGAACTCGAATCTTTCCGGGTCACCATTGAAAAGGACAAAGATCAACCTTGCTCGGCTCACGCAACCATAAAAATTAGCGTCAACGGTAAAAAAGAAATCACAGCCGGCGAAGGATACGGGCCGGTCAGTGCCCTGGACAATGCCCTGCGTAAGGCGCTCGGTAAATTTTACCCCGATCTGGATACGATGCGCCTGGTTGATTTCAAAGTCCGGGTGATCGATGGCAGCCGGGGAACAGCCGCCAGGGTCAGGGTACTCATCGAATCACGTGATCAAAACGAAATTTGGAGTACAATAGGCGTTTCAGAAGACATCATCGAGGCCAGCTGGCAAGCCTTGGCCGATAGTTTTCAATTTAAACTCGCCAGTGCCCAACGTATTCGGATCGAAAATTCAATCGAACCACTCTAAAGGAGAAGCCCATTGAAAAAGTTGGAAGGAATCAATGCCGCAGGTCAACCGAAGGTTGTGCACCTGCGGCCGATGCTCCCTGGTTTACGGTCAAATCATTAAATGGTTAAATAGTTAAAGCGTTGCTGCTAATCCAATGGCAAAACTATTTGACCCATTTACAAATCAACCATTTAACACAAGGAAGCTATAATGAACGATCAGGTATTGATATTTGACACGACCTTAAGGGACGGGGAGCAAAGTCCGGGAGCCAGCATGAATACAGCTGAAAAATTGCGCATCGCAACGCAATTGGAAAAGCTGGGGATTGATGTCCTGGAAGCCGGGTTTCCGGCCGCCTCCGATGGCGACCTGGAAGCGGTTTCGAAAATTGCCGGCAAGCTGGAAAAAACGGAAGTAGCGGCCCTGGCGCGCACATCTAAGAACGACATTGACCGCGCCTGGGAAGCCATCCGCCACGCGGCAAAACCTCGGATTCATACCTTCATTGCCACCTCTGATATTCACCTGGAATACAAACTTAAGATGTCCAGGGATGAAGTGATTAAAGCTGCCGTGGAAGCCGTAACGTATGCCCGAACGTTGACCGATAATATCGAATTTTCAGCCGAAGACGGCTCCCGCAGTGATCGCGATTTTTTATGCAAAGTTTTTGAAGCCGTCATTGAAGCCGGGGCCACAACGGTTAATTTGCCCGACACCGTCGGTTACGCCATCCCACAGGAATTTTCTGATCTGGTCAGCTATGTTAAAGCTTACACACCCAATATCGATAAGGCCATACTCAGTGTGCACTGTCACAATGATCTGGGGCTGGCAACAGCCAATACGCTTTCGGCCATAACCGCCGGCGCCCGTCAGGCTGAGGTGACCATCAACGGAATCGGCGAACGGGCCGGCAACACATCTCTAGAAGAAGTCGTCATGTCGCTGGCCACCCGCCACAATTCTTTAGGGCTGGCAACCTCCATTAAGACCGAATTCATTCATCCCACCAGCCGGCTGGTCAGTATGATTACCGGTATAATGGTACAGCCCAATAAGGCTATTGTCGGCGCCAATGCTTTTGCCCACGAAGCCGGTATCCATCAGGATGGCGTATTAAAAAATCCCATGACCTATGAAATCATGAAACCCGAAACGATCGGCCTCAGCACCAACAAGCTCGTATTGGGCAAACATTCCGGCCGACATGCCTTGCGCTCCCGGTTAAAGAGCATGGGCTATGACCTATCCGATGAAGAAATCAATCTGGTTTTTAGGCGATTTAAGGAACTGGCGGATAAGAAAAAGCACATTGTCGACGAGGATTTAGAGGTCATCGTGACCGAGGGCATCTTGCGTACGGCCGATATTTTTAAGCTCGAATACCTGCATGTAACGGCCGGCACCACCGTGCTGCCGATGGCCAGTGTCAAATTGGAGGTCAACGGGCGCGCGGTCCAAGGGGCGGGTTATGGGAATGGGCCCATCGATGCGGCCTTTAACACCATCGCAAAGCTGACCGGTACGGCATCCGAACTGCTGCGCTTTTCAGTCAGCGCCCTGACCGGCGGCACCGATGCTCAGGGGGAAGTCACCGTTCGCCTGCAGGAAAACGGTCTTTTGGCATTGGGCCGCGGCGCGGACCCCGATATTATAACGGCCAGTGCCAAGGCCTATGTGAATGGGTTAAACCGTTTGGAGTATCTCAAGACTCACCCGGTCAAGGAGGCGATCGTTCTGTAATAAGATTGAATAATTGGAGTGTTGGAGTACTGGAGCATTGGAGCATTGGAGTATTGGAGTATTGGGAAAAACCTGATTCGAGCGTTTATATTTCCATTACTCCATCACTCCAACCCGGCCTTCGCAGCCGAAGCTACTTCGGCGGAGTAGGCCACTCCATTACTCCAGC
>JASFEV010000238.1:0-7135 GCA_050124655.1 Desulfobacterales bacterium | reverse complement strand
ACCCAGACTTTGCAGCCGGCTAACTTCCTCTTTAAATGCAAGCAGAGAGATCAAAATAATAACCGCCGGCATGGTGGTCTGGATCAGGGCGCCGTTGATAGCGGTGGTCGTATGCACCGCCGTGTATAGCAATGTGTTAAAGCCGGAAATGCCCACTAATGACAGAAACAACATGATCTTCCAATGCCGGCTGAAAAGCACCCAGTCCTGTCTGGCATACCGGTACGCAATCGGCCAAAGCAGCAAAGATGCGATCGTCCAGCGCCAAAAAGCAAGCGTCACGGGTGGAATGATATCAATAACGCCGCGGGCGATGACAATGTTGCCGGCCCAGCACAGCGGTGCAATCGCCAGCAACAGATAAGGCCGCCAGTTAAATGCGGCGCTTTGGGGAACACTGGAAGGTCTTGATGTCATATGGGATGCATGTCCTGGAAAGGCGTTTTGAGTTATGAATGCCTTGATAGCGATCAATCCCACCGGCAACGGGCATTGCAGGTATCATGCAAAATGGATTAAAGTCAAGTGGTTCTTAATCAAAGGCGGACATCAGGCGTTTTTATCAAAGAAAGCGGCAAAAATGATCGTTCGCGAAAACAGCGCATTGTCCTAAAGCTTTAGGGATCGTTGCAAAAGAAAAGAAACCGGCTTTCTCATTAATTTTCATGCAAACAAAAAGGGCGGCCCCTCGAATGGCAGGCCGCCCCAAACAAACACAAAATGGAGGCTAGCAATATGGCATTACCGTTGTGAATAAACCTCCGACCGCAGATGCAATATCCACGGGCAATAATATTGTAAGTCCCAGATGGGATCCGTCAAGTTTTAAGGCCTTGTGCCGGCTGAATTCACAAAGCCTGTCTAAGGCCTGAATCATTGACAGCCTTTCAATTAGTGATAATATCCAAATATGATGAACGACGCTGAACAACAACCCACTGAAGATCAGCCCGACGAGGGCCCCCTTCAGGTGAGCCGGTATTGGTATATCCGCCAGATCGTCTTGATTGTCATTGCCAGTTTTTATCTGGTTTTTGGCATCCAGCTGCTCATCTCGGCTTACCGGCTCAACAATCCCTCCTATTTCATCTTTACCTTTTTTGCATCCAATTTTATGATCCTGTTCAGTGGGGCTCTGATGGTGGGTTTCATCATCCGCATGGTGACGGTTTATCGCCGCACAAAGAATTCTAATGTCTGAATCCAGCCTCTTACCGACCCATCATTCTATTTCCATCACGCCTTCGACGATTTTAAGCGGCATCGCAAACAAAATCCCCTGACCGGGCTTGTTGAGATCGCCGCACAAAGATTTGACAATTTTGATGGCTTCGTTCAGGCGCTTTTTTTCCTTGATCACTGTCAGAATAGTCTTGTTTGATGATTCAAGATCGGTGGTGACCTTGTTGATTTGCTGCATCACGGGCAGCGTCGCCCGGGTTTTCATTAACACCCGTCCCATACCGGTGCTGTCGATAACCGTTGAGCCCGTGATACCAATTTTCGCAAACTGCTCCATAATTGTCGGTAATTCTTCGGAGCGTTCCAAGACATTAACCAGTAAATACATCTGATGGTACCTCCTCGACTTTCCTTTTGGTCAATCTCGCTTGCAGGCTTTCCGTTTGTTCTTGTTTTAGCGCCATAATGAGATGGCACGCAGACAAAAAGGATAACAGCAACTGATACGGCCCACTAACCATTTTTCCCATCTTATTCTGAATAGAGGCAGTTAGGTCTGCAGGCCAAACCGACTGTCTTCTTTCATTTATGTATCGGCCGGTTTCGCCGATCCCTTTATGGTTGAGACCTTAGTGGCGCCCCAGAGTTATGATAAGAATATTTTCGCACATCGTGGTCAAAAATGCAAAAAAACTGATTCTAAGATATTAAATTTATATGGAAATTTTATCGGGCCGCCGGTGAGATGATTCCGCTTAACGTCCGCAAAATAATATGGCCGCCGCAGGAACGGCAAATGTCGATTGCCGCTGATAATTTGGCCAGAACGCGGACCGAAATGGCTGCTGGCGGCCATATGGAAAGGCGCCTGATGCGAGAGGATCACTTCTCCACCAACCACACTCCCAGCAGCATCAAGCAGAGGCCTACCGAACGGGCCATATCCAGCGGACGCAGGGTCGCACCGAATAGACCGAAATGGTCGATTAAAGCGGCAATTAAAAACTGGGCGGCGACGATCAGCGTAAATCCTTTGGCAACTCCCAGGCGGGGCACAACATAGCCGATGGATCCGACGATAACCAGGCCCAAAATTCCGGCACTAAAGGCATACCAGGGAACACTCTGCCAGTTTTTAAGCTGGTTACCGCGCACAGCGATCATCAGCAAGGCAATAATCAAGCCGCCGCCGGCGTAAGTGATAAATACACCGGCGAGTGTTCCCATAGAGCGGTTCAGCAAACCCATGAACTGGCCCTGGAGGGTGACGGCAATGCCGCCCATTATGGCAATACTCATTAGAAAAAAGGTGCTCATCTGTCAATTCCTCCATTTCGCTTCAGAGAGGGTTGGATTGCCGTAGCCCCCGTCCCTTCATTATGATCCACTGATTGGCATTCTTTGGTCAAATGAGAAAAATTCTGTGCCGCTTGACAACCGCTATGTGGGTTGTATTTTTCCACATTAACTATGTGTCATCCAATTAGCACAAATAGGCGTCTTATCAAAGCGAACCGCTAAAAATATGAAATCAGCCGAATTTTGATTTTATATGTCATCCTGTTACCCATTAGAGGAGAACTTCAAAATGACAGCTCTTAAAACATTCTTATTGTTTGCCCTGCTATGCGGTTTTATCCTATTCGGAGGATTTTCGAATTCCATAGGTTCTCCAGCTTACTCCCAACTTAAACTCGATGCGAATCGCATTTCGTGGACCCATCTTACGTTTGAGGCCAAAAGCTTTATGGCCGACGTAACCGCCCAATTGCAGCTGGAATCAATGTCGGCCGATGATGTAAAGGCCGTGTTATTAAAAAATAAGCAAGGTGATGCGCTGCCCATTCCGAGTACCGGCGCTTATAAACTTATCAGTAACACCTCAATGGATATCATTGGCAAATCACCTGTAAATATGGATAATCAAGTTTGGTTCGATCCCCGTGATGCAACGGCCTTTGGCAGAATCAGGTTGCGGCAGGGAGAAGATGAACAAAAAAAAGTATACCGATTTACAAAGCAAGGTGTTTTTCGACACCGGAAAGAACCCAAAGATCCACAGGAAGCCAAACAAAGTCCGGATAAATGGACGGATGAGCTGGATACATTCTATGCTTACGATCTGCCTGAATTGGGATGCACGAATGTTTCTGAACGTTTGCTGCTGGTTTACATCGCTTCGACCGCTGAAGAACTCGAAAATGATAAACCGCTGTCTTTATGCATTTTCGGCAAAAGACAACTATTCCAGGTGCAGTTAACATCAGCAGGATTAGAAAACGTTGAGGTTGACTATATTGAGAAAAAACAACAATCCGAGCAGCGCCGGAAAGGTAAAATAAAAGCGCATAAAATCGTGCTGGAAAGCCGGCCGCTGAAATCGGATTTAGAAAAAGTGGAAAACTTTTCATTTCTGGGCTTTCAAAAAAACATTGCTTTTTTTATCGACCCAAAGTCAAACGTGCCAATCCAGTTAAGCGGTGAAATTCCACGGGCCGGCAATTCAACGTTAAAACTGCAAAGAGTTCAGTTGAAATAATCAAAGACGATTAGCCCTTTCACCAAGTCTTTCTAAAGGGTCAGATCGATAATCATAACCTGATAAGATTTATTTTTCATAAATTCACAATCTTGAATCCCAAACCTTGCCTGACCTTCGAGGCCTGAAAAGCGAAGTAGGCAACCCGCAACCCGCCATTTATTGTCAAATGCTGTCAAATGCTGTAAAGTGCTGTAAAATATTGATAATATTATAAGTTTTGTCTTGCGCCAGCCTCTCTGCTCTGCTAGAATTGCCCCACGAGCATGGATTAAATTAAAACCACATAAAGCTAAGCTGGAAGGGTAGGCTTTATTTCTGCCAAAGGGGGGGCATGAATGAAGCTATTGATGGGGGACGCTAGGGCTTTTTCTACCATTTTGTGCATTTCCGTTTTGGTTTTATTCTCATCCAATTTATCCGTTGCCAAAGACACCAACCTTGATCCACTGCCAGGACAGCAAGACGAAAATTTTGCACAAGAATCAGTCTCAGACGCTGACCAAAATCCACGGGGCATAAGCGACAAACGCCTGGAAGAAAACGCCGGCGAGGCACCGGCCGCTGAAGCAGTGGAATCCGATCAAGCCATTGCCGGCGCTTCTTTACAGAGCGCATCTGATTCTGGTGACGCTGCCGGGGATACACCGGCTGTATCAACGCCAACGGTAAATACGTATCAATTTACGGGGGCGGCCACCGGCAAAATCCCGATCCTGGTACCTCCCGGAAGAAACGGCATTCAGCCCAACCTGGCGTTGACTTACAACAGCTATATGAAAAACGGCTGGCTCGGTGTTGGCTGGAGTCTGGATATGGGTTGCATCCAGCGCTCCACCAAGCGCGGCGTTAATTATGCGGCCAATACCTATGTGGTCTCTGCCGGCGGCAGCATCGCGGAGCTGGTCAGGCGCAGCCAGTGGGGGGCTAATTTTTACGGTGCCAGGATCGAAAGCGCCTTTACGCAATATTATTTTAACCCCGCCACAGACGGCTGGGAAGCGACGGCTAAAAGCGGCACCACCTATTATTACGGCACAACCGCTGCCTCAAGACAGCACGATCCGTATAATCCCAACCGCATCTTTAAATGGTGTCTGGACCGGGTCGAAGATACCAACGGCAATTACATGACCGTATCCTATATCAAGCATGCGGGCCAAATTTATCCGCAGCAAATCGATTATACCGGCAATTCGAAAACCGGTGCGGCGCCGAGAAATTATGTCCGATTTTATCTGGATACGCAGCGGCGCGCCGATGCCTATCCGGTGCTCACCAGCAATTTTGAAGTCACCACCGCACGCAAATTAAAGTCGATTGAAGTCATTGGAAACGGTCAACTCGCCCGGGCTTATAAACTCACCTACACAGAAAGTGATAGCACCCTGCGCACCTTGCTCACGCGGGTGCAGCAATACGGCAGTGATGCCAGCATCGATGGGGCCGGGAACGTATCCGGCGCGCATGTGCTGCCGGCCATTAAATTTGACTGGGTCACCGATGCGCATAATACCTTTAGCTCGGCTTTTTATTCTGATGACGGCATCGAAAATTTCAACTTCGGCAGCGAGCGGGACCGGGCGCTAGCTTTTGATTACAATGGGGACGGCAAAAGCGATCTGTTCTTATATCGGCCGGATGGAAAAAGGGCGGCAGTTGCCCGCTGGGATGAAAAAAACCAAACATACGAGCAGATCTTTTATTCTTCAAACGGCATCGGCCGTTTTACTTTTGATAGTATCCGGGATCGGGCTTTGGCCTTTGATTACAACGGAGACGGTAAAAGCGACCTGTTTTTATACCGCCCCAATTCTGGTATTGCCTCAATTGTTAAATGGAATGAGCAGATCCAGGCATTTGAAGAGGTCTATTATTCCCAGAACGGCATTGCCGGATTTAACTTTGGCAGTGACCGGGACCGTGCCTTTGCCTTTGATTACAATGGGGATGGCTACAGCGATTTGTTTTTATATCGACCCGACAGCGGCAAAGTTTATATCGCCAAATCCCACGGCAACGGCAATTTTAGCGCCGTTTATTCATCGAGCCAAGGAATCGGCAGCTTTAACTTTAATAGTTCACGCGACACCGGCTTTCCTTTTGATTTTAACGGGGATGGCTACA
This sequence comes from Desulfobacterales bacterium, assembly GCA_050124655.1. Taxonomy (GTDB): domain Bacteria; phylum Desulfobacterota; class Desulfobacteria; order Desulfobacterales; family JAHEIW01; genus JAHEIW01. The sequence goes on along the minus strand of JASFEV010000238.1, from coordinate 1,287 downwards.
GCGACCTGTTTTTATATCGACCCGATTCGGGCAAGGCCTGCGTGATCCGATCAAACGGTAACGATACTTTTACAGAGGTCTTTTATTCCACCAAGGGCATGGGGGATTACAATCTTAAAGGATCAAAGGATCAGGCCTTTCCATTTGATTTTAATGCCGATGGTCAAAGCGATATCTTCTTGTACCGGCCCGATTCTAATTTGGTCGGCATCATGCGCTCCCATGGGGACGGCAGCTTTGAGCAGGTGTATTATTCGCATAGCGGCATTGCCGGATATAGCATAAGCAGCTCGCGTGACCGAGTATTTCCCTTTGATTACAATGGCGACGGTAAAAGCGATATCTTTTTATACCGGCCCGATTCGGGCCGTGTGGGTGTGGGGCGCTCCCTGGGAGACGGCACCTTTGAACGGGTTTATTATGCCACCAACGGTATTGGCGGGCATGACTTTCGAAGGCAGAAGGATCAGGCCTTCCCCCTTGATTACGATGGCGATGGCAAAAGCGATATCTTTATGTTCACTCCCAATAGCGAGCTTTGCGGCATCGCCCAATCCGGTTTTCATTATCCGGATCTTTTAAGCAAAATCGATAATGGGTCTGGCGGCATCACCGAAATTGAATACACCCCCTCTTCGCATTACAAAAACACCAAGCTTAATTTCATAGTACATCCGGTCTCCAAAATCACCATAGATGACGGCTTCAGCAATCTATCCATAAAAGCATTTAATTACGTCGGCGGCTATTTTCATTCGGGTAGCCGGGAATTTAGGGGCTTTAAGACCGTCGTCCAGACCAACGCGGTTGACTCGCCTTACGAGACAATAACGGAGACTAAATTTCATCAGGATTATTATCGTAAAGGCCGACAATATCAGGAGAAGCTAAAAGCGCCTGAAACAAATGCGGTGCTGTCAAAAACAAGCTTCACATGGGATAGGTTATATTTTAATTCTTCTGCCTTTGTCAGGTTGCTGGAAAAGCGCACAGAATCTTATGATGATGTAACCGTCACAAGCAAAGAAGTGTATACCTATGATGATGTCAATGGGAACCTGCTTTCAAAGACCGTGTCCGGCACGAATGCCGAAAGTGTGACCCTCTACTACCGGTATGCCAAGTTAGGCGGCTGGATGTGGCGTAAAACACGGGAGACCGTTACCGGCAGTGTTAGCAGCTATGTGCGCAGAACCGACTATGAATACGACAATGATACCGGTAATTTACTGCTTAAGAAATTTTGGTTAAGAGGCATACCTTCTTCCTCCTACCCTAAAATTGAGA
>JASFEV010000237.1:0-7182 GCA_050124655.1 Desulfobacterales bacterium | reverse complement strand
AGTTGGTTTCAACACGCCGTTTTTATCCCGTCTAAGTGGGTAAGGTTGTTTAGGTAAGGGTGCCCCGGGGGATTCAAGAACGGATACCCCATATTTCCAATCTGGCGGGCAAATGGCAATATATCTAGCGTATCCACCTGATCCCCCTTCGGGTTTGGCGAATCCAATTGAAATTAACGCGCCTGCCTCAGGCACTTTATCCAAATTCGTCACACCTTCAGCCTGACAAAAATGATTATGCAAAAGCCAGTATTCGCCTTCAAGGTTAGGGGTGGTATCCGTATCCAATGGTTCGTGGCCGTGAAATAAAATTTTTCGTTCAAGATGTAAAAATTTCAACGCATCAAGAGATACGCCCGGAAAAGGTTTTTTGTTGTAACGTTTAACATCTGCCCACTTTTTATGCCAATCCGAGCGGACCATTACAACAGAACCTTCCGGAATTTTTCCGTGTTTAGCTTCCCATGCTTTAATATCCTCAACCGTGCAGTGATAGCCCGCGTCATTTTTAACCTTTTCATGGATATCGATAACGACCAATGGTCTGATTGCATAGGTTGCAGGCAGATCGCTGATTGTGGCGCCGTATTCTTCCCAATGGGCGGGCGGGTCTAGCTGGGTTCCATATTGGTCTGTAGGTATTTCATAAGAAGTTGCAATGAATCCGTGTTTTTCATATGTAAATTCTTGTCCCTTTTCTATATATCCAGGCATATCCGCCCCTGCTGTGGTTGGTTTGAATTTGGCATTCCCAAATCCAGGCCATACAGCGATGGTGGGACTAAAGGCATGGGTTAGATCAACATATTTGCAATTTTTGAAAACTGACTGATAAAGGGACCAAAGGTCGGTTTTTGCCGCGATTGAAAAGCTGGAAGAAAAGATAAGCATTAAAAGAATCGTTGATAATCCAAATAGTCTCTTCATCTTGTTCCTCCTTTCGTAATAAGGTTATTGTTGGTATGAAAACGCTATTTTTCGTTAATCCCCATCAATCTGCATATACCCAACCCATAATTTTGCGAGCATAAAAGGAATCGAGTCTTTCAATAACTAAAGTTTCTTTATACAACGATTCGCTTCTATACAATAGAAATGTTTATTCAAGTATTTTTATGGATGAATACTTCGAATTGTTATTGTTATCAAAAATCTGCCAAAAAGCACTACACTGTAATAATTAAAAAAGAGAGTGCATGGGAATGCTGGGGTGGTGATAGCTTGCCAGCAGCACAACTACACAAAAATGTCATGTTGAGTGTACCAGAAAAACACCGACATTGCAGATATGCTAATATATCACAAAAGCTTTAATGATGCTTTTTAGGTAATCCCAATTAACTAGCGCGATCCTCAATCGCTCTGTGCAAATTTTATATATCCAACTTGTCCGCCACCCAGGCCAATCCCAAACGGGTCAAGGTATCCCGGGTGGGGTTTCCGGTTTCCGCGTCCCAGCCGCATTGGCGATAATATTCGGTCAAGGCCTTTTCAAATGCGGCCCGGTCGACGTTCCAGCCATCGCTGGGGCCGCCTTTCAGCGGTTTATCAAAAAATTTTTCCGGCAGCGTGTCTTCCTGCCGGGTGAATTGTTCTCTGGCGTTGAATGCCCGCATCATGTTCAACCGCCGCTCGCCGACCTGTTGAAGTTCTGCGACGGTCACATCCCAGCCGGTCACCGCTTTGATCATCTTGACCATGTGCTCAAAACCGTACAACTGCCAGGAAGGTCCCCAGACGAAATGACACAGAGCGAGGCTATCCATCATGCTGTAAGTCTGCTGCGTTTTGCAGGCAAATTCGACTTTGCCTGCATCCAGGCTCTGAGCCGGCAGCGGATGGTTGAGCCCGATGGCTTTGAAGCGATCTTTGAACGCAGCGTAGGCGTCTTCGGTGACCATGGGGTCGTGCTCACTGCTCATGTGATCGGCACCGAATGGATTGACGGCGTAAATTAAGGCAAGGCTTTTTTTCAACTGCGGCATATGGGCCGGTGCTTCCTGCTTTTTGCTGGTGATCAAAAATTGTTCACCGCATCCCAGTTCTGCCGCAACCCGTGCAGATCCCTCGGCCAACAGGTTGCCGAAGCCCCGGCGTTCGCCGATCATACGCGTCAGCTCTACCATGGTGTCCGCATCGCCGAATTTGATGGGTATTCCGCCCGTGTGTTCTTCGGTCAGACAGCCCGCTTCAAAAGCTTCCATGGCCCAGGCGATGGTGGCGCCGCAAGAGATGGTATCCATTCCATAGGCGTTGCAAATCTCGTTGGCCTTGCAAACCGCCGCCAGATCATCAACCCCGCAATAGCTACCAAAGGTGGCAACGGTTTCATACTCCGGACCGCCGTAGAGGGGATCCACCGTAAACGGGCCATCCTCGATGGCCACCACCCGCTTGCAGCGGATGATGCAACCAAAACAGGTGTCGCGCCCGGAGCGGTCCTGCCGTCCGTCTTTGCACCCGCGCAGGACCGTATCGTACATTGTTTTGCCGTCAATGCCCTTCCAGCCGTCAAACACGCCCCTGGTAAAATTACGGGTCGGCAAACCGCCTGTGGCCTGCTGGCCGCCCACGCCGCCTGCGGTGCCGTATTTGCCCAAACCGGCTACGCCGGACCCCGGAAATGCCTTGGCCCCCCATTGCACGACCTCCTTAAAGGCGGCTGAATCGGCGATGGAAGGCTTGTTATTACCGCGAACGGCAATGGCTTTTAAATTTTTGCTGCCCATGACGGCGCCCATGCCGGTCCGTCCGTTGGCGCGGTTGCACATGTTAATCAGAGAGGCGTAGCGCACCAGTTTTTCACCGGCCGGTCCGATCTGTAGAATTTCGATGTCTTTCTCGTCTCCCAATTCCTGCATAATGGCCGCCTGGGCGTCACCGGTCGTTTGACCCCAGATATGCGAGGCATCCTTCAATTCGGCCCGGCCGTCATCAATCCACAAATAGACCGGTGACGCTGCCCGGCCCTTGATGATAATGGCATCAAATCCGGCAAACTTGAGCTTTGCCGGCCAAAAGCCGCCGCACTGCGAGTCACCGATCATCCCACTTAAAGGCGATTTGGCTGTGGCCGTCATGCGGCTTTGCCCGGACACCGGAGCACCGGTTACCACACTCAAGCTGAGCGCCAACATGTTGTCCGGACCGAGTGGATCGGCGCCGACGGGCATCTCGTTCAGCAGATAATACAACCCAAGGGCACTTCCGCCCATGTATTTTCGGTAAAATTCCTGCGGCGGTTCCTCCACTGATATGCTGGATGCCGATAAATCAATCCTTAAAATCCTGCCGTTATACCCGTCTGGCATTGTTACCCTCCAATCTTTTTTTGGGTATACTTACTCTGAAATCCGGGTTGAGTCAATCGAAGCTGAAAGCTCATTTTAGTCAAATAGTTAATCGGTCGAATAGTCAAATCGTCAAAGACGATTAAATAAAAATAATTTATCCGCAAATTCCGCAGATTATAAAACCCAGTGTTGGTTTCAGGTGTCCCGGCTTCACCTTTTTGGACCTACGCCGTGGCAAGCCCAGCTTGGCCTTAGCAAGCTTCCGTCGACGTCAAGACTATGCCGGACAGGTCGCCGGAACAGGTCGCGGCGGATAGCAGGGTTAGACACCTATGGCACCAGCTCATAGTTTAAAGCTCAAAGCCAGGCGGTAGGAAAGTTATAATTTCATGGACGTACCTTTTAAATTCTATTTTCTAATGATGATCTAATAAAATTTTTCTTAATTACAATTGCAGAATTTTAATATAGGGTACCTTGTTGACGCGATGATGGACCAGAAAGCCCGAATAGATCGTTTGGAGCGCGTTGTTCAGGCTTTTGATTCTGAAGGAATGCAGAGAAAAAGAATGAAAAAACCGTATTTGATAGATGACCTATTTTAACAACAAAGGAAGGGGGAAATTATGGCACCTCCGAACCCGACAATCGTTGTACCCGGCATCACCGCAACCTATTTAAAAGACCATTATCCACTTCCACCGGAAAAAATGTGGACGGTCCTCACCAAGGAGTTCGAACGGATCGCCTTGCACCCGGACGACCTGCGATACGAAGCCATTGAGCCGGCGCGCGTGGTCCCGGACCAGTTGTATGAGATCGCCTACAAAGAATTGGTCGAAGAGCTGCGTTTTAACCTGCGTGAGAAAGAAAGCCAGCCGGTGCCGGTCTTTCCTTTTGGATATGACTGGCGCCAACCCCTCGAGATCACCGAAAAGGAGCTGGCACGGTTTATCGAAGAAGTCATCAGCCGAACACTGCTGTTGAAGCATTATGCCAAATCCGAGTATGCCAACGATCCGAAAGTCAATTTGGTCGGACACTCTATGGGCGGGCTGATTATCGCCGGATACCTGGCGAGCGAGAAGAAAAAAGCGCCGGTTGGGAAAGTCGTCACCTTGGCGGCCCCTTTCCAGGGCTCTTTCGAGGCGGTGATCAAGGTGATCACCGGCACGGCGGATTTAGGGACCAAGGCCCCGAGCTCCCGCGAGCGTCGCGCAGCACGTCTGACGCCGGCGCTTTATCACCTGATTCCCAGTTTTAAAAATGGACTGCTACCAGAGTCCCTGCCGGATGGGGCGCTGTTTGATCACGCCAATTGGCAAAAAAGCGTCATCGATACCATTGCCGACTATATTCGAAACAGAGGCCTGCCGGGAGAAGCGCCGACCAAACGCGCTTTGAATCTGTTCGATGGCATGCTTAAACAAGCATACGCCCATCGGAAACGGGTTTCCAACTTTAATTTGAGCGATGCCGGACTGACTCAGGATGATTGGCTGGCGGTCATTGGTGTCAATGCAAAGACGCGGGTAAGACTGACGCTCAAGAAAGCAGGCCAACGGATGCATTTTGATTTAAAGTCCGCAGATCGCGACAACCGATGGGGCCATGCGGACCCGGCAGTGGCCCGCATGACCGGAGACGGAACGGTTCCCTTTGAAGGTGCCGTTCCGCCATTCATCGATTACCAGAAATTAGTGTGTGTCTCTCCGGATGACTATGGCTACTGGGAACTTCAGGACAGAGCGGTGACCAAATTGGCCGGCTTTCACGGTATCCTTCCGAATATGAATATGCTGCACCGCTTGATTGTGAGGTTTTTTACCGGAAAGAAAGATAAGTATAAAAACACCTGGGGCAGGCCGGCACCGGGCGTTGACAACTGGGTTTCGCCGATTGAAGGACTAAGGCTGCGCGAAGAAAAGTGAAGTTTCCCCGCGGCAAGCCGTGTGGCATTCTTACGAAGGAGAGTAAAACGATAAACCAGTCGGCCGAATGTTGCCGAGCTCTATGGTTGACAACCCAGATAGGGGGCAAATCTTTTACTTTGGCAAGGGTTCTGGATCAGTAGCGAGAAAGTTATAATTTTATGGGCGTCCTTAGTTAATAGTTACAGAAAGAATGGCGTTATGACAGATCGAATGCAAGTGCTTAAGAAAGATGAGCTAAGCTTAATTCATGATACCTCCGTAGAAATTCTGACAGATACCGGAGTGAGATTCAACTCGCACAAGGTTCTTGAGATTTTTAAGCAACATGGCTTCAAAATGGATGGCACACGGATTTTCATCACTGAAAATGACGTAAATACAGCTCTGGAAACTGCGCCACCGCGTTTCACTCTCCGCGCCCGAAACCCTGTCCACAATGTGGCCATTGGAGAGGATGACTTTGTGTTTCTGCCCACCGGCGGGGCACCGAACGTCGTTACCGCTGAAGGTGGACTGCGACCGGCAACGCTTGAAGACTATCACACCTGTTGTCGATTGGTTCAAACATCAGATCAACTGGATATGAATGGCATGCTGATGGTCCAGCCCACGGACATCCCTGCACAAATAGCACATCTGGACATGCTTTATGCCAGTATGGTGCTATGTGATAAAGCGCATGTGGGAACCGCAATGTCCAGACAGGCCACTGTAGATTGTCTCGAAATGGCCGCAATAGAGTGGGGCGGCAAGGAGAATCTAAAGTACCAACCGGTGATGGCAACTATAGTGCACGCAATGTCACCCCTTAAATATTCGGCTGACGAGGCGGAGGCTATCGTCGACATGGCGCGCTTGGGACAGCCGCTGGTAATAACGAATATGGTAATGGCGGGCACCAGCGGTCCGGTATCCTTGCCGGGCCTGCTCGCATTAGCCAATGCCGAGATCCTTGCAGGACTGGTGTTAGCACAACTGGTATCTCCCGGATCCCCGGTAGTCTACGGATCTGTATCTGCTCCGGCCGACATGCGAACAATTATTTCGGCGGTCGGCGCACCGGAAGCCGTTGCTTTGGCGTCGGCCATAATTCAATTGGCCAGATTTTATAAATTACCCTGTCGCACCGGTGGAATGCTGACGAACGCTCACTGTCTAGATGCCCAGGCTGCGGCCGAAGGTACACTTATGATGACGACGGCGGTGCGCAACGGCGCTAACTTTATTTTCCAAGCCTGCGGACAGTTGGGCTCTTATGTCTCGATGAGTTTTGAAAAATGGCTATTCGATGAGGAAGTTTGTCGCACGCTCCGAAGAACACTTACCGCCATGGATATTACGGTCGAATCCATTGATGTTGATACAATCAAAAGTGTTGGCAGTGACGGAAATTATCTGACCCATGAAACAACATTTAAACATTGTCGGAATTTATATCAGCCGAAACTATTCACTCGTGATGATTATCAAAAGTGGCGCGAAAAGGGAGCAAAGAGTGTTTCCGAAGTCGCGGCGGAAATGCTGACCAAACGTCTTGAAGAATATAATAAACCGCCGATTGATGACGGATTGGAACAGGCGTTAAGCGAATTTATTACAAGAAGAAAGAAACTTCTTTTATCTTGAGTGAGTATTAAGATAACAATCGATTAAATATATTTTTATTGACATCTCATTGCGTTTACAAATATAAAACTGCAAATCGTGCGCTTGCTGAAGCACAATCTCAAACGAACATTGATCTAACCTGGCTTTTCAATTCTTTCTTCTATTCACATTCACCTGGTGAACGAAATCTGAAATTCTAATCTGCTTTCCAAGTAAAAGATACACCCCCCTCTAAAAATGTGATCCTCACTTAAGGATAAGGCATATGAAGAACCCTCTAAAATTGTGCCTATTTCGCTCCTGGCAGGAATAACTTGGCCCTGTTGGGAGTGCCTGCAAGCCTATTT
>JASFEV010000236.1:0-7222 GCA_050124655.1 Desulfobacterales bacterium | reverse complement strand
AAAGAGGTTTCAGGTGTTCCGCGGCGGAACTATAGAGCCTGAAACATTAAATGGCTAAAATGTAGGCGGACTCTTCATCTTAAATGGACGTATCTACCAAGTACTTGTTCAACGGCTGATGCACAAGCGCTTATTGATTGACATTTCGATCCGAATAAAACATAAAAAAGCAAATGCAATGCTAACCGAAAGGGGGTCGAGGATGAAAAAATTATTGGCTATTTTCTGCGGTTGGGCACTGATTCTGAGCGTGGTTGGTGTACAGGCCGAGGTTAAAAATCCGGACACCTTTGTACTGGCTGACTACCGGACGGTCCAGACCATTGACCCGGCTGCATCCTACGATGTGGCTGGATCAATGCGAATCTGGAATATGTATGAGACCCTGATCTTCTTTGACGGTAGCTCCACGGAAAAATTCGTGCCGCTGCTGGCCGCCGAGGTCCCAACAGTGGCAAATGGCGGCATCTCAGCTGATGGCCAAACATACACATTTAAAATTCGCAAAGGGGTAAAGTTTCATGCCGGTGGAGAATTGACACCGGAAGATGTGGTTTATTCTTTTAAGCGCCATATGATTTTGGACCAGGATGGTGGTCCCATGTGGATGCTGCTCGAAGCCCTGACCGGAAATGGCTCGACCCGGGATAAAGATGGTAAAATCATAGACGGTGTGTTTGACACCATCGACCGGGCCGTTGAGGCCAAAGGAGACAGTGTTGTTTTTCATCTGCCTAAACCCTACCCGCCCTTAATGAGTATCCTGTGTTATACGGCCGCTTCGGTGGTAGATAAGGAATGGTCCATCGCACAGGGGTGTTGGGATGGAAACATTCAAAATGCCGCTAAATACAACAATCCGGGGCCTGGACTTGAACCGCTGCAAAAAATAGAAAACGGAACCGGTCCATACCGGCTGAAGCAGTGGGAACCGGCCAAACAGTTTGTATTTGAACGCTTTGAGGGCTACTGGGGTCCCCAGCCCAAAATCAAGACCGCCATCGTTAAATATGTTAAAGAGTGGAGTACCCGCAAGCTGATGCTTCAAAATGGCGATGCCGACCGGGTGGTGGTTGATACCCCCTATGTGCCGGAAGTCAAAGCCATGAAGCAACTAAAGATCTACGAAGTACCCCAGTTAGGTTTTACGGCCGGTATGTTCTGCCGGAAGATCAATCCGGCCGGCAATCCGAATATCGGTAGCGGCAAATTGGACGGTAACGGTATTCCGCCGGATTTTTTCTCCGATATTAATGTGCGCAAAGCATTTCTGCACGCCTTTGATCGTGAGACGTACAAACAGGATGTATTTCACGGCCTGGTCATTATGCCCACCAGCCCCAACGTTGAGGGGTTGCCTTATCACCAAGCGGTGCCGGTGTATGCGTTTGACTTAAAAAAGGCTGCTGAATACATGCAAAAGGCCTGGGACGGCCAGGTGTGGGAAAAAGGCTTTAAAATGATCATCACGCATAATACGGGCAATGAAATGCGCGAAGCGGCGGCGGTGATGCTGGCCGAAAATATCATGTCCCTGAATCCCAAATTTAGAATCGACGTGCGTAATGTGGAGTGGAAGGACTATGTGGTTAAAATTCGTGATTTTCAGTACCCGATGTTTTTGAGCGGCTGGGGGGCTGATTATGCCGATCCGCACAATTTTGTCTATCCGTTTATGCATTCAAATGGATATTATGGTAAATTTATGGCTTTAAAAAACGACAAAATTGACGCCCTGTGCGATGCGGGCATTGAAAATGTAGATCCAAACAAACGCGCCCAAATCTATGCCGAGCTACAGAACATCTGGCATGCGGATGCCATCGGTATTCCGCTTTACCAGCAGATCGTGGTTCGTGCCTACCGGGATTATGTGCACGGATTTGTTCCCAACGCCATGTTTACTGATGATAATGAGGTAATCAAGCGCATTTTTAAGAAATAGAACCTCAAAAAGGTTGAGCCCGTTGGCCCGTTAGCCCGTTTGCCGGTAAGTCATTTTCCTATCTTATTCGGTTCAACGGGCTCAATCCGCCGGAGGCGGACTCCACTTTTGAATCGGTTTTACGCCTTGCTTTGATCAACAAAAATTATTAATCGGTGAGCACGTTGCCGGCATTCCATCGGAGGCGTGCTCCACCGGTTTAACGGGCTTAACCGGCCCAACCGGCCCAACCGGCCAACCGACAGACTATGCTCGCCTATATTACGCGCCGGTCTTTACTGCTGATATTCGTGCTGTTCGGGGTATCTATTCTGATCTTTGGTATCTTAATGACCTTCAGTCCCGAACGCAGAGCCGCCACATTTGTCAACTCGCCCCAGCAAGCCAAAGACATCCCCAGGATTATTAAGCAGTTCGGTCTGGATGATCCTTTTTACGTCCAATATGTTCGCTGGATAAAAGAGGTTTTTAAAGGCAACCTGGGCTGGTCCCTGGTAGCCAGCAGGCCGGTGTCCGAGGCCTTCTGGAATTATTTTCCCGTTACACTGGAGATGAATTTATTTGCCGCTCCGATTGTGATCATCTTCGGTATCTGGCTGGGGACATTGTCCGGCATCCATCGGGATACATGGATCGACCATGGCACGCGTATTCTGGCCATTGTTGGCTGGTCGTTGCCGACCTTTCTCTTCGCTCTGGTATTGCTGATGATATTTTACGGGTATTTTCAAATTTTTTCGCCGGGCGTGCTCAGCGATCAGCTGACCATGTTCATATTGGACAATCCGGATTCATTTAAATCTTACACCGGTTTGTTCACGGTCGATGGAATTCTGAACGGACGCTTGGACATTACCTTAAATGCCTTGTCTCACCTGGTACTTCCGGTCCTCACCTACGTGATCGTTGTGGTGGCCCTGAATATGCGGGTGATGCGCTCGGGGATGATCGAGGAACTATCCAAAGAATATGTGATGACGGCCATCGCCAAGGGCGCAGACAAGAAAACCATTCATATCAAGCACGCCCGGCGCAATGCCCTTCTGCCAGTTATAACGGTGGCCGGTCAGCTGGTGGCCTATTCGATGGAAGGCAGTGTCGCTGTTGAAGTCGTTTTTAACCGGCATGGCATCGGCTGGTGGCTGGCGGAATCAGCTGTCCAGCTTGATATACCGGTCCTGATGTGTATTTGTCTGTTTATGGCTGTTATTTTCGTGATCACCAATCTGACGCTGGATATTTTGTATGCGTATATTGATCCCAGAATCCGACTTAACTAGGTTGAGCCCGTTACCCGTTAGCCGGTTGGCCGGTTAGATCATATCAGACATTTTCTTATTTTAACGGGCTCAACCGGCAACGGGCGAACCTAATAAATTTTTGTCAGAATTTTGTTTAATCCCATAAAACGAATCAAACTATTTAAGTAATAACGATGACAGATCAGCATCCCAGATTGCGCGAGCTTAAATTTACGCTGAAGCGCATTTTTCGAAATCCGTCAGCAGTCATCGGATTCCTTTTGATTCTGTTTTTTTTGGCGGTGGCAATTTTGGCACCTTACATCGCGCCACCGAAATACGCCCACAATCCTTATCTGATGCCTCACAAGGGTTTTTCACCCACCCCCAAGCCACCCAGCAAAACCCACATCTTTGGCACCGCTTCGGGTCAATACGACATTTTTTATGGTGTGGTCTGGGGCACCCGTACGGCATTTAAAATCGGGCTTTTTGTGGTGGGTTTTGCAGCTCTGGTGGGAATCGCCTTGGGGGCCATCTCCGGTTATTACGGTGGTATCATTGATGAGGTGCTCATGCGGGTCACCGATATCATGTGGGCCATACCCACCTTGGTGCTGGCCATGACAATTGTGGTGGCCTTCGGGCGCGGACTCGATAAAATTATGATTGCGCTGGCGCTGGTGGGCTGGCGCTGGTATGTGCGCGTGATTCGTTCTGAAATTCTGACGCTGCGCGATCAGGATTTTGTTCAGGCCGCAAAAATCATGGGGGTCTCGGACGTCAAGATCATTTTACGTCATATTTTACCAAATGCCATCTATCCGGCTTTGATCATGGCATCCATGGATATGGGATCGATGGTGATCACCGCGTCATTTATGAGTTTTGTCGGCTTGGGTGCACCCAAAGGATATGCCGATTGGGGACAAATGGTGGCGCTGGCCCGCAACTATATTGTTGGCCCGCCCGATGATCCGCTAAAATTCTGGTATACCATTGTCATCCCCGGTGGATGCATCGTTCTTTTTGTTCTGGGGTGGAATCTGTTCGGCGACGCCCTGCGCGACGCCTTCGATCCCAAGCTGAGAAGACGGTAGTTTGATGTTTTCACCGCAGAGACGCAGAGATCGCAGAGAGTAAATTTTTTTCATTTGTCGCTGAAACGCCGACAAATGAAAATCCTCAGCCGCTGCGCGGCAGGATTAATTATAAATAATGTACTTATACAGAGCCCATGGTTTTCAGGGGTATTGAATAATTTAAACCTTTTTAGGGCTTAAGTTTATTTCTTTTCGCCCTCTCAGCGAAAAGAAATAAGATAAAAACCTCTGCGCCCTCTGCGTCTTGGCGGTTAAAAAAATCTAATAAAATGGCTAAATTGTTAGAAACCGAAAATCTGGTGACCAATTTTTACACCTACGAAGGGGTGGTCAAGGCGCTGAATAAAGTGAGTCTGGTGGTGGATCACGGTGCCACCTTTGGTCTGGTGGGTGAATCCGGCTGCGGTAAAAGCGTTACCGTGCGCTCCATCATGCGCATTGTGCCGGAGCCGGGACGCATTGAAGACGGCAAGGTCATTGTCTACCTGGATGAAAAGCGCCGACATGCGGGCATGGATCTGTTGGCGCAATCAGAGGCCTTTATGGAAAGCCTGCGCGGGGATCGTATTTCCATGATCTTTCAAGAACCCAATGCAGCTTTGAATCCAACCATGAGTATCGGGGATCAGGTGGCTGAAAGCTTTTTGTTTCATCAAAAAAAGCAGCTGTGCGCAGCGATACTCCGCGATCTTGAATCGAAGAACTGCCGCACGATATTTCCGCTCAAGCAATTTCTGCGGGCTGTTTATCGTTCCGCGGTACAGCAACCCGATTCACTGACCCTCAATATACTGAGGCGGATTCCGGTCTTAAAACACTGGCAGAGCAGATTAAAAAAAGAGGCCCGGCAGCGTGCGATTGAGATTATTGCCAAACTGGGTTTGTCCAATCCCGAACAGATTGTGGATCAGTATCCCCATAATCTATCGGGGGGCATGAAGCAGCGCATTGTCATTGCCATTGCCCTGGCCTGCAGCCCTGTGCTGCTCATAGCGGATGAGGCCACCTCGAATCTGGACGTGACCATTCAAGCCCAGATTTTGGAGCTTCTGCGCCGGCTGAAGCAGGAAGAAATTTCCTCAATTTTGCTGATCACCCATGATCTGGGTGTGGTGGCGGAAACCTGCGATCGGGTCGGCGTTATGTATGCCGGCAATCTGTGCGAGGTGGCCGATGTCAGAGATTTGTTCCAAAAGCCGCTGCATCCTTATACGCAGGCGCTGCTCGATGCCGTCCCCAAATTGTCCATGAACGAGGACCTGAAAAGCATCGAAGGTTATGTGCCCAACCTGGTGATGGCGCCCAGTGGCTGCCGGTTCCATCCCCGCTGTCCGCATGCCATGGCGGCTTGCCGGGAGGCCTTTCCTGAAATGACCGAAATCGGAAAACATCACCTGGTGGCCTGCTACTGGGCCGCCGCTCGAAAATGAGATTTTTTGACAGGATCTACAGGATTATTCAGGATAAATTTCTTTTTCATCACTTTCCAGAAGAAAGTGATGAAACTCAATCCCGCCGTATGGCGGGAAATAAAGGGGTAAATTTTACTGCCATAGTATAACTCAATTGTTAATTTCAAACTCTATTAAATAGAGCTAAGTTTTTCACTCGCCGAAGGCGATTGAAATTCTTGGCTTTCTTCCGGAAAGCCAAGAAAAAATCCTATAAATCCTGTTAATCCTGTCTAAGGTTTATTCACATGGATAAGATACTAACGCTGAAAAATCTGAAAAAGCACTATCCCATTCATGGGGGCGTGTTGCGCAGGGAAATCGGCGCTGTCCGAGCGCTGGACGGCATCGATCTGGATATCTACCGCGGGGAATGTCTGGGTGTGGTGGGTGAGTCGGGTTGCGGCAAGACCACTGCCGGCAAAGCCATCGTCCGCCTTTTTAGGCCGACCGACGGGCATATCTTTTATTATCCGACAGACGCCGCCTCCAAAGCAGCCGCAGATCTGGCGCGCCTAAAAAGGTCCCGCATCAAAAAGCTCGGCCTGCGCAGCCGTTTGCAAATGGTTTTCCAGGACCCGACCACTTCACTGGATCCGCGGATGTTGGTCAAACATGTCGTTGCCGAACCCATCAAAACACTGCAACGAATGAGCGGTCGCGATCTTGAGGAGCGCGTTCTGAGCTTACTCGAACGGGTGGGGTTAACCCGTGACCACCTGCTGCGCTATCCGCATGAATTTTCCGGAGGGCAACGACAGCGAATTGCCGTGGCACGCGCAATTGCCACTGACCCTGAGTTTATTGTGCTCGACGAGCCGACCTCGGCCCTGGACGTATCGGTTCAATCTCAGATTCTCAATTTGCTAAAATCCCTGCAGCAATCCCTGCAATTAACCTATATGTTCGTCACCCACCATCTTTTGGTGGTCAAATACATCAGTCATCGGGTGGCGGTGATGTATCTGGGTAAAATTGTGGAACTGGCCGACACCGGTGTCATCTTTTCCAGGCCGTTGCATCCATACACACATGCCCTTTTATCGGCAATTCCGATACCGGATCTGTCGCATCAGCAGCAGCGCATTGTGCTCAGTGGCGATGTGCCCGATCCCGCCAATCCGCCGACGGGTTGCCGATTTCATACCCGCTGCCCGTTTGCTGTGGATCGCTGCAGGACAGAAGAGCCGCTGCTTGATGCCGTCCAAAGCGGTCATCGGGTGGCCTGCCACCGCAAGCATGAAACCGCGAAACTGGTGGCCGAAAAATTCGGTTAAAAGCGGTACAGCTTTTTATCAGCCTAAATATTGATATTTTGATTAAGATTCCCCGAATGTGTTTGGCCCTACCTTTGTTTTCTTGCAACGGCACCTGCTGTGGGTCCGGCTATCGTTGACACACCAACCAACTGTTGGCATATTGAGAGATATGCGAGGCCACTTTCCGTCTCATTTTTCACAAATTAACCCTTAATTGGAAGGA
>JASFEV010000235.1:0-7265 GCA_050124655.1 Desulfobacterales bacterium | reverse complement strand
AGGTCGGCCTCGATCAAGGCCTCATCATAAGGCAAAAAACCCAAAAATTCGAAATCATCCATATGGGTCTGCAAAAATTTTTCGTCTTTCGCACCACGGACTTTGTTGCCGACGACGGCGATGTGGCTCAGCCCGATTTCGCCGGCCAGTTTGCGGATATGCTCGGCCGTGTCGATGCTGCGCCGGCCCGGTTCAACGACCACGATGAGCTTGTCCACCGCTTTGGCCGTCGCACGCCCCAAATGCTCGATGCCGGCTTCCATATCCATGACCACCACTTCGTCACGGGCCAGCACGATGTGCATGACCAATGCCCTGAGCAACGAGCTTTCAGGGCAGATACATCCGGAGCCGCCTTTTTTAATGCCGCCCAGGCGCATGAGCTTGATGCCGTCATATTTGACCGATATCTCATCGGGTAGATCGTCTACCTTGGGATTAAGCTTGAAATAGCCGCCGATGCTGCCGGGCTTCGCCCCGGTTCTTTCGAAAATAAGGTCTTCCATCTCAGAAATCGGCACGATTTTATCGGCATCGGCAATCCCCAGGCCGGCCGCCAGGTTGGCATCCGGGTCGGCATCGATGGCCAGTACGCGCTTGCCTTCCGCATTGAGGGTTCGAATCATCAGAGACGCAAATGTGGTTTTGCCGACGCCGCCCTTGCCGCTAACTGCTAGTTTCATTAGCTCTTCCTTTCGAATAAATTCATCACAGTGGACACAAAGATCACAGAGTTTAAAATTCTAAAAAGCAATATAACACAGGAAATCATCCCGGCAAGCATAAAAGGGCAGAGGATCTGGCCTGACTTTCCGTTTCGTGACACCATCACAAAAAAAAGAGCAGCGGCTGATGCGCTGCTCTTGAAAGGGTTCGAAGGGCTGTAAATATATTCTAAGGGTAAAAAATTAGCGCGACCATTCAGCAGGTTGCAGAGGGGTCGATTCAGCTCGCGACAGGGGCACCGACGTGTCTTGTTTAAATCTAAGGGTACCTCCGCTAATATTGGGCGAACCGCCGTCCCAGCTATATTCTTGTCCCAGAGTTGTGTCCACCAGCCCAAACAGATGCGCGTCAGTTTGGTAGCCGCTGCCAGATATTTTCAAATTAGACCAGGTCAGCGTCTCGCGGCCATTGAGCTCGGCGATCCCGGCATTGATGGCCTTTTGTTTGGCGTTTTCATCCAGGCTGATATAGCGTGGAATGGCGACCGCCGCCAGGACGCTTAAAATCACCAGGACGGCTATGATCTCAAGCAGGGTAAATCCATTTTCAACCCGGCAGCGTCTCATCTTTACAAAATAGACCCGCATATGCGGTTGCCCCAAGATTAGGGTGCTCGCGACCAGATTCCCGGCTGCTCGACCGTCGATGGACTGCGGTTCAAATTAACGGTAACATTGCGAAACGTCAGAGCACCGCCACCAATCCCAAGGCCGGTTGAATCGTAATCATTACCCAATGAGGTGCTAATCCTTCCGAAGGTCACGGTATCATTCTGGTAACCGGTGGAATTTATTTTTTCATCTGCCCAGGTGAGACTCTCTCTGCCGTTGAGCTCCGATATGGCTGCATCGATGGCTCTTTGCTGGGCATTGGCTTCCAGGTCGATATAGCGCGGCACGGCCACGGCAGCTAAAATGCCCAAAATAATGAGCACCGCAATAATCTCAACCAGCGTAAAACCCTGTTCGTTGTTTAAAATGGTTTGCTTTTTCATAACCCCTGCTCCTTCCTTGGCAATTCAAAAATAAATTTAAAGACGATAAGATTCGGCCGACTCGCTCCGCTGTAACTCCCCCTTTGAATTAACATGCGGATGTTGACCACACTACATATATGCACAATCAATGCCATAAAATATGCTTGTCTGTTTAAATCTATTATATATAATCATTTTAGTTGTTTAAGCCGGTTATCAATCAAATGATGGTTGTGATATTTTTACAAACAACCTCAATTTCTACAAAAAATGCAGACTATATGCAAGACAAAACATCAAATTTCGTTGTTTTTTATGCTTTTGACGTCGATGCCGTGTTTTTTGATGCGGTGCCACAGACTACGTTGATTGATCCCCAAAAGCTCTGTGGCCCTGACCTGAACACCGCCGGTTTTACGCAGCGCTTCGATGATCATGCTTTTTTCAATTTCCTTGAGACGTTCATCCAGAGGCAGGTTGGCGGGGGGCAGCGAAACCGAGTTGGATTCGCTGGTACTGAACACACCGGTTATTTTAGCCGGCAGCTGGGCGGGCTCGATAAAACCGTTTTCAGCGATAACAGCGGCACTTTCGATGATATTTTTGAGCTCACGGATATTGCCGGGCCAGGTATGGGCCATAATCATTTGCAGGGCCACCGATGATATCTCAACTTTTTTGGAAAGGTTGTTTAGAAAAGATTCAACCAGCAAAGGGATGTCTTCTTTGCGCTCACGCAACGGCGGCAGGTGCAGCGTAAACACATTCAGGCGATAGTAGAGATCTTCTCTGAAATGCCCTTCCTGCACCATTTTTTCCAGATTCTGATTCGTGGAGGCAATAAAACGCACATCGACCTTGATGGTGCTGCTGCCGCCGACGCGGTAAAACTCCTTTTCCTGGATAACCCGCAAAATTTTGGATTGCAGATTTAGGGGCATATCACCGATTTCATCCAGAAATATGGTCCCTTGGTGTGCCATGTCGAATTTACCGGGTTTGAACTTGGTGGCGCCGGTAAAAGCACCTTTTTCGTGGCCGAATAATTCGCTTTCCAGGAGTTCTTCGGGGATTGCGGCGCAGTTTAGCTTGATGAAAGGCTTGTTTTTGCGCTCGCTGTTTTCAAAGATGCTGGTGGCCACCAGTTCTTTGCCGGTACCGCTTTCGCCCATAATGAGAACCGTCGAGTCGGTGGGAGCCACCTTTTTGATCAAACCCAGCAGGCCTCGCATGGCGAGGCTTTCGCCGATGATGTTGGGAAAGAAATGGCGGGCATCCATACGGCTGAGAACCGATGTGACCCGATCAAACACGCTGGCAAATTGATCAATTTGATCGATGGACCAGTCTGTGTTGCCGTCTGTTTTTTCACCCGAAAGCGACGCCAGTTTGCGTGCTTTTTCGACAAAGCGCTCCACCGGCTTTAGAATAAAACGAACCAGCACAAATCCGGTGGCAAAGGAAATGGCACTGATAATGATGACAAACCAGAAAATCGACTGCGCAGGATCGGCCGCCCGGGCGAGGCCGTATTTGGTCAGCCGGAAGGATATAATGGCCGACAGAATGGTCAACCCGGTAATGATAAACGGGATGATGATATAAAGACTGATGTAAAACCGTGATTGTCGCATTTCATAAATTCGTGTTTTGTGTTTGGTGTTTCGTGTTCGGTGGACCAGCTGATGAATACCAAACACAAAATACTAAACACCAAACACTAATTACTAAACACAAAATACTAAACACTAAACAACATGCTATTATTTAGCCATCAGCGTCAGGTCCCACATGGGTAAAAATATCGCCAAAGCGAAAAAGCCGACCACCGCTGCCAGACCGATGGTCAGCAGCGGGCCGATGGCTTCTGATAGCTTTTTCATCGAGTATTCCACTTCGGTATCGTAGTGGCTGGCCACTTCCTGCATCATATCTTCCAGGTTGCCAGCTTCCTCCCCAATGGCCATCATGTTAATGAGCATGGGGGTAAAATATTTGGCTTCGCTCAGCGGTCCCGCGATCCCGCGTCCCTCTGCCAGGCGATCTTTGATGTTTTCGAGTTCGTTGCCGATGGCGGCGTTGCCGATGGTTCCGGACAGTATGTCCATCGAGTCCAGCACATCGACGCCGCTGGCCTGCAGGATTGAAAAAATACTGGCAAACCGCGACACCGCACTTTTGACAAACAGGGGACCGAGCAGCGGGACTTTCATTAAAAGCGTATCCCGGGCGAGCTTGCCCTGCTTGGTTTTTAAATAATAATACAAAAACACGGCGCCCACGATGATGCCACCGATGATCAGATACCAGTAATTCGCTAAAAACTCGTAAATAAGAATGCAGATTTGGGTCGGCAGCGGCAAGGCCAGGCCGGCGTTCTTAAAGATATTGATAAATTTGGGGATGACCTGGGTAATCAGGATCAAAAAGGCCGCAAATAAAAACACAACCACGATCACCGGATAGGTCAGGGCCGATTTGATATCGGATTTAACCTGATGTTCGTGGTCGATAATATAGGTCAAACGTTCCAGAACTTCCGGCAGCGCCCCGCTGGCCTCACCGGCCCTGATCATGCTGCAGTACAATGGCGAAAACACCTTGGGGTGTTTGCCAAAGGCGTCATACAGACTGGCCCCTTCTTTGATGTCCTCGTGCATTTTACCGAGGATACCGCGCAGCTTGGGATTTTCGGTCTGCTGCTCCAGGATCTCCAGCATATTGATCATGGGTACCCCGGCGTTAAACATCGTCTTGAATTGTTTGGTAAAAAGGATCAATTCAGGCGCCTTTACCGGTGACAGCAGTTCCCGGATGGTAGACATCTGAAATCCGCTAATGGCCGGCTGTTCCGCTTTGACCCGGGTCGGAATATAGCCCCGGGCCGCCAGCAGACTGTTGGCACTTTCCAGAGAGTCGGCCTCTATTTCACCGGAGGTGGTGGCGCCAGTTTCGGTAATCGCCTGGTATTGAAATTTGGGCATGGCTACCTCGTTCAGAGGTTAAGGGTTCAAGGTTCTGCATCTGATTTTTGCAGCGGTGTCGTCGTGTCCCACGGTGATCTGAGCATCCCGCCGGATAGAAAATAATGAATTTTTTGAAAAAAGCCGAGGACGAGTACGAGAACGAGGACGATGAGGGATCTTAAATTTCGTCCTCGTCGTCGTCCTCGTCCTCGTCCTCGAAAACTCAAACCACCTCGAACGCGCAACGCGTAACACGTATTACAAAAGAACCGCTGATGCTGCCTCTTCCAGGGTGGTGATGCCCTTGATGGCTTTTTCAGCAGCGTTATCTTTCAAGGGCGTAAATTTGCCGGACTTGAGCGCAGCCTGCTGAATCGCATGCGAAGATTGCCGTTTTAAAATGAGATCTTTGATCTCGTCATCGATGGTCAGCACCTCATATACGCCGGTACGGCCCTTGTAGCCGGTGTGCATGCAGTTAAAACAGCCCTTGCCCTGAACAAAATTCGCCCGAATATTGTTTTTGATTCCCCAGGATCGCAGAGCCTCCTGTGAAGGTTCATAGTTGGTCATGCAATTGGGGCACACTTTGCGAACCAGCCGTTGTGCGAAAGAGACCGTCATGGTCGAAGAGACCAGAAACGGCTCGATGCCCATATCGATGAAGCGCGTGATGGCACCGGCGGCGTCATTGGTATGCAGGGTGCTGAAAACCATGTGACCGGTTAGAGCGGCCTGCACAGCCAGGGTTGCGGTTTCCGTATCGCGGATTTCGCCGACCATGATGATGTCGGGGTCCTGGCGCAGAATGGATCGCAAACCGCTCGCAAACGTCATGCCGGCTTTGCGGTTCAACTGCACCTGCCGTATTTTTTCAATACGGTATTCAACCGGATCTTCCACGGTGATAATGTGAACTTCGGGCTGATTGATTTTCTTTAAGATGGAATACAGTGCGGTGCTCTTGCCGCTTCCCGTGGGCCCGGTGCTCAGAATCATGCCATGCGGCTTGATAATCATTTTTTCAAGTTTTTTGCGATCTTTATCCGTCATGCCCAGCCGTTCAAGGGAATAAATGCTGTTGCTGGTGTCCAGCAAGCGCAGCACCATGTTTTCCCCGTGTATGGAGGGAATGGTGGATGCCCGTATATTGATATCTTTGTTTTTCATTTTAACCGTAAAGCGCCCGTCCTGAGGAATTCTGGAAACCGCAATGTCCATATTGGCCAGGATTTTTAAGCGGGAGATGATCGGCAGAAACATGCCCTTGGGCGGGGCGGGTACTTCGTGGAGCTTGCCGTCTACCCGAAAGCGCACCTGAACGTATTGTTTTTCCGGACTGATATGAATGTCGCTGCAACCTTCGCGAACACCTTGGGAAAGAATGGAGTTGACCAGCCGTACCACCGGTGCTTCCTCTGCCATCCCCTGCAGCGAGCTGACCTCGATATCGTCAAGACTGGTGGTTTTTTCGCCACTTTTGTCAATCTCCATTTCTTCCATATCTTCGAGAACACCGCCAATGCCGGAGTAGGTGCCGTAAATGGTGCTCAGAAGCTGATTCAGATGCTGCTCGGTGCAAATGACGGCTTCAACCTCGCAGTTGGTATAGACCTCGATGGTGTCCAGAGAATTGATATCCAAAGGATCGGTCATGGCCACTGTCAACAGCAGCCCGCTTTTTTTCAATGGTGCTGCTTGGCAGCGATGTGCGATCTCGGCTGAGAGCAGCTGAGCCAGTTCCACATCCACAGTAAATTTGTCCGGCCGGTATTTTTCCAGTTTTAACTGGCTGGATACCAAATCCACGATCTGGGATTCGCTAACGATGCCCTCCCTTACCAGAAATTGACCAAGCTTGATCTTGCTTTTTTTCTGGTACGGAAGTGCTTTTTCGAGCTGCTCCTGTGTCAGCAATCCGCCTTCGACCAGAATCTCACCTAATTTTTTACGTGCTTTCAATTTAGCTCTCTCTTATGGTTAACATGGCGTTTTGATATAGGGCTTGAAAAATAAGGGCGGCACAACACACCGCCCGGTTTGATGCTCTATTCCCCCTGCGCCTGGACAGATGATGCGGACGACGACCGTGTATATGGGTTTACAAAAAACACGGTATCCTGACCCCAGCTCGATAAAACCTTGCCTGTCGGCGCCAACTCTGCCGGCAGTCGGCTTAACTGCTCTAACGCCGAATCGGCATCAAAAAAATACTTTTTAAGGATAATCGCAAACCGGGTGCCCGACTGCTCATTCCAATAGGGTATCAGGCGCGCCGGTGGTGCATTTACCGGGTAGTTGCGCAAAAAATTAAAGGCCGAGTTGAGATCGTCTTTTTCATCAACCAGAACCCAGGATATATTTCGATCGGTGGTTTCCACCGTTACGGGTATGGCCGGCAGTGAAACCTCCTGGTCCACATCCACCCAATCCGGGTCATCAATGTCCGGATTGGCCAGAATTAAAGAGCGAAAATACTTTGAATTGAAGGTGCCGTAAACCGTCTGAATCACCAGTGATATCGTCTCATCGCGTTTTAGTGAAACAATCCCTAAAATGGGGGCATACGGTTCTTTGCCGACAGCCGCATTGATTTG
>JASFEV010000234.1:0-7281 GCA_050124655.1 Desulfobacterales bacterium | reverse complement strand
CTGCGGGAGGAAAGTCTGGCTTCAGCCGATTATCAGGGGCTGGTGAAACAGACAATGCGCAACTTGTTTCCCGAGGTGAGCGGTCGCCGGGACAAGCGCGCGCTTTACAGCCTGATAAGTTCAGGGGCTGCATTTCAATTGCAGAAAAAGGTTCTGGAAGATCCGAATTTAATCGGTCAAACCGTATCGGTTTCAGTACCGGTCGACGATGATGTGGATATGCTCATGAAAGGTCGCATCGACCGCACTCTTCCTGAAGATGAGCGCCGCATAAAAGACAATCAAATCGCCTGGATCGACCAGCTAAACAAAGAGGGACGAATCACCAAAAGGTTTAACACCACTTTTTTTACAGCCGGGGATTCCCGCGAACCCGAACTTTCGGGAATCAGGGGGGCGGCGCTGGGTTCATTTTTTACACTCATCGTCACCCTGCTGCTATCTTTTCCCATCGGCGTAGCCGCAGCTGTATACCTTGAAGAATTTGCCCCGAAAAATCGCTGGACGGATCTGATTGAGGTCAACATCAACAACCTGGCGGCGGTACCGTCGATTGTTTTCGGTCTGCTGGGATTGGCCGTTTTTCTGAACTTTTTCGGTCTGCCGCGATCTGCGCCTCTGGTGGGCGGGCTTGTGTTGACCCTGATGACGTTGCCCACCATTATCATCGCCAGCCGCGCATCATTGAAATCGGTGCCGCCGTCGATCCGGGAGGCCGCTCTAGGCGTCGGCGCTTCAAAGATGCAAATGGTTTGGCATCACGTGCTGCCGCTGGCCATGCCCGGCATGTTGACCGGCACCATTATCGGCATGGCCCAGGCCCTGGGTGAGACCGCACCGCTGCTGATGATTGGAATGGTGGCTTTCATCGTCGATATCCCGGCCGGCTTTACAGATCCGGCTACGGTGCTGCCGGTTCAGATTTTTCTTTGGTACGATCTGCCGGAAGCCGCCTATGTTGAGCGCACCTCGGCCGCCATCATGGTGTTGCTGGGCTTTTTGATCACCATGAATGCCGCCGCAATTGTTATGCGTAAAAAATTCGAGCGGCGCTGGTAATCATTTGGCCGGCCGCATGATGGGTCAGCTTGGATTAGATTTGAACACATGAAACGATCGGTTTGGCAGAAACGAAATTGAAACAGTGTTCTAGTGCTTTGCTAACATCGTTTGTTTAAAAGAGACCCCATATTGTATGAGGTTGAATAAAAACAGTGTTTTTCTGTGGTCAATAATAACTAAAAGGAGGTAACAAATCATGAGAAAAACGTTCGTACTGCTGGTAATTGGCCTTTTCCTGGCCGCATCCATGGGGACCGCCAATGCGGCCTCCGCACGGGACTACATTAGCATTGTCGGCTCATCCACGGTTTATCCGTTTGCCACGGTTGTGGCGGAGAATTTCGGCAAATCAACGCCCTTTAAAACGCCGAAAATTGAATCCACCGGATCCGGTGGCGGCTTGAAATTGTTTTGTGCCGGAGTGGGCGTAGAGCATCCGGATATCACCAACGCATCCCGTCGGATCAAAAAGTCTGAATACGATCAGTGCATGGCCAATGGTGTTAAGGAAATCATCGAGGTCAAAATTGGTTATGACGGCATCGTTTTGGCCAATTCAAAAAAAGCGACGCCGTTGAAGCTGTCCCGCAAAGACATCTTTTTAGCCCTGGCCAAGGATGTTCCGGATCCAGCCGGCGGTGAAAAACTGGTTCCCAATCCGTATAAAACCTGGAAAGATGTCAATCCGACTTTGCCGGACAAGGCCATCGAGGTGCTAGGACCTCCGCCGACCTCCGGAACCCGGGATGCTTTCGTGGAGCTGGCCATGGAAGGCGGCGCCAAGAAGTTTGACTTTATTGCAGCCATGAAAAAGGCAGATAAAAATGCCTACAAGGCCGCTTGTCACACGATCCGGGAAGACGGGGCTTACATTGAAGCCGGTGAAAACGACAACCTGATCGTTCAAAAATTGGAAGCCAATCCGAGTGCTGTCGGTATTTTCGGCTTCAGCTTCCTGGACCAAAACATGGACAAAATCCAGGGATCCTTTGTTGACGGCGTTCAGCCCAATTTTGACGCAATTGCCGACGGCAAATATCCGGTCTCCCGCCCGCTGTTTTTCTACGTGAAAAAGGCGCATGTGGGCGTTATTCCGGGTATCAAGGAATATCTGGTTGAGTTCACCAGCGAAAAAGCCTGGGGCCCCGATGGTTACCTGACCGAAAAAGGAATGATTCCGATGCCAGATGCTGAGCGAAGCAAGTTCAATTCTAATGCGACAAACCTCACCGCGCTCTCGATGCAATAATTCTCGGCCCCAACAAACAGCAGGCTGGGCGTTTCAACGTCCGGCCTGCTGGATTCAATTTTTAGGTGAATTGTGTTATGGAAACAGTACCTCAAAAAAATGAATTCTTCGATGAAAGTGTGCGCACTGTGGAAACATCAAATAAAGAGGATAAACCTCTTCAAAAGACGATGGAAAAGGGCAGGACACTGGTTCCGCGCGAAAATCGGCAGACAGTTGGTGAAATCGCTATCGATAACCCGCGCATGACCTGCCGCGATGTCAATGTTTATTACGGCGAAAAACACGCCATTAAAAATGTTTCACTGGATATCGGCCGTAATGAAGTCATCGCCATGATCGGCCCTTCCGGCTGTGGCAAATCGACCTTTTTGCGCTGCTTAAACCGTATGAACGATACGATTGATTCCTGCCGGGTGACCGGCAATATCGCCCTGGACGGGGTTGACATCTACGATAAGAACATCGATGTGGTTCCATTGCGCGCGCAGGTCGGCATGGTTTTTCAAAAGCCCAATCCATTTCCCAAATCCATCTACGAAAATATTGGTTACGGCCCGCGTATCCATGGGTTGTGCCAAAACAAAGCCGAGCTGGATGAGATCGTCGAAAAGTCTCTGATTAGAGCCGGTCTGTGGGAAGAGGTTAAAGATATACTGGAACATCCCGGCACCGGTCTGTCAGGTGGCCAGCAGCAGCGGCTGTGTATTGCCCGCACCATAGCGGTGAGCCCTGAAGTTATCCTGATGGACGAACCCTGCTCGGCGCTGGACCCGATTGCCACGGCGGTTATCGAAGATTTAATTGATGAGTTGCGCGAGCAATTCACGATCGCGATCGTTACCCATTCCATGCAACAGGCTTCCCGCGTTTCTCAACGGACTGCTTATTTTCATCTAGGGGATCTCATAGAGGTAGGTCCCACTGCACAAATTTTTACCAACCCGAGCCATCAGCTAACCGAGGATTACATCACCGGTCGATTTGGTTAGTCGCGCGTACCCACCACGGTATAACCTGATGCTGCAAAAGGAGTCATAAGCGATGGCTAAAGACCATATCGTACGATCATATGATCAGGAATTGGATTTACTGCAAGCGAAGCTTTTGGAAATGGGCCAGTTTGCCGAGGAGCAACTTCGTAAGGCCCTTGAAGCACTGGTTTCAAGAGACAACCGCCTGGCTGTTAACGTCATCTCCAGTGATTCCAAAGTTAACAAATTGCAATCTGAGGTCGATCGCTTGACGGTCCGCATGCTGGCCATGCGCCAGCCGATGGCGCTTGATCTGCGCCATATCATCTCGGCTTTGAGAATAGGCGTCGAACTGGAGCGTGTTGCCGACTATGCCGCCAATATTGGAAAGTCGGTGATCGATTTAAACCACGTATCGCTTGAAGAGCCGGTGGAACAGATTATCCGTATGGCGGAATTGACCCAGAAGATGCTCAATGAGGTCATGCATGCCTATCGAAAGGTAAATGTTTCCCAGGCCATTGCGGTCTGGAAACAGGATGAGGAAGTCAATAAGATTTATGCCAATCTTTTGTCCCAGCTGCGATTATATATGAAAGAGGACGCCGATAACATTAACTCCTATACCAGTTTAATCTTTGTATCCAGATCTTGTGAACGGATTGGAGATCATATCAAAAACATCGCTGAATGCGTGTATTACATCGAAAAGGGCCAAGAATACGCTGCGCTGGTGGCGGCGGATGAGTGCTAAGGACAGTGGCCCCCATAAGCCATAATCAGGTGGTGTCATGATAAAAACTGCCATTATCACAGCTTCGATCATATTGTTAACGATCGGTTCGGCAAATGCGCGCGATGAGATCCGGATTGTGGGATCTTCCACCGTGCTACCGTTTGTTCGAACGGTGACCGAACATTTTGCTGCCGCCGGAAATGTTCCGCCCTCTGTTGAAATAACCGGAACCGGCAACGGATTTAAGCTATTTTGTGAGGGTGTCGGTTTCGAGTATCCGGATATAAACACGACCGCCAGACCCATGACAAAAGCTGAATTTGATCGGTGCAACCAAAATGGTGTCACATCGATTATCGAGATCATCATCGGTCGTGATGGGATTGCATTCGCCAACTCCAAAAATTCGCCCCAGTATAACTTCAGCACAGCCCAAATTTTTTCGGCCCTGGCCGAAAAAGTTGAAATCGGCGGTGAGATTAAAACAAATCCGTTTACCAACTGGAACGAGATTGATCCTTCCCTTGCGAGTCAGCCCATAAAAGTGATGGGCCCGCCTTACACATCCGGGTTTTACGATGCGTTTATGGAATTGATTATGGAAAAGGGCGGCACCAGTTTTCCAACGATTGCCGAGCTGGACAGCACTCAACGCTACGCGGTCAGCCGCACATTGCGCAAGGATGGCAAGTATATTGAAAGCCCGCGGGATGAGAATTATATTCTAGACTGGCTCAAGAAACACGCCGATGCCTTTGGGATTTTGCCGGTCTCCCTGATGGTGAATCATGTTGATATCTTAAAACCCAACAAAATCGACGGTGTGGTGCCCACAGCCGATACGATTGCCAATGGAACTTATCCTTTATTCCGTCCCATTTATCTGTACATCAAGCGCAAACACGTGGATGCCATCAAAGGATTGCAGAAATTCTTGTACGAATCTACCAGCGAGAAAGCGATCGGACCTGAAGGCTATTTGTCGGAAACCGGTTTTATTCCGCTAAACGATCGTGGGCGCAACCAGGCGCGCAACCTTGCGCTCAGCCTGGAGACCATTACGAAATAAACGATCCTACCATTCCTTCGATTCAAAGATTCC
The DNA here is from genome assembly GCA_050124655.1 of Desulfobacterales bacterium. GTDB lineage: Bacteria > Desulfobacterota > Desulfobacteria > Desulfobacterales > JAHEIW01 > JAHEIW01. The sequence goes on along the minus strand of JASFEV010000234.1, from coordinate 2,158 downwards.
CGCGCATTGCCTCGTCCGCCTGCAGATTCATGAATTGCACTATAAAAATTTTTGCTGGCATCACGATGACTGTGGCGCTATACAGGATAAAGCATACGGAATTGTGTCACTGCCGGATGACGGGCTGATCGTTGTGGGCAATAGCCGCTCGCAGCAAAGCCTTGAATATAACGCCTGGATTCTGCGCTTGAGTCGGGATGGGAAATTAATATGGGAGCGCTCTTTTGGTGGATCCAGAAGTGATCAGCTCTATGCTGTTGCATCGACTCCGGACGGCGGAGTTGCCGTTGCCGGCCACACGCGGTCCAAGGGTGCCGGCAAAAGCGATGTTTGGATATTGCGGCTCAACCTAGATGGTGAGCTGCTTTGGGAACGAACATTTGGCGGGCTTGCGGTCGCCGGATACACGACATCAGCCGGCGCAGGCTATGAGGATTTCTGGGTTTTTCGTGTGGATGCCAGAGGCAGGTTCTAACTGTATGCTAAGCGCGTTAGGGCATATTTTAGGCGAACTTATTTTGGATCGTATCCAAAAGTCTATTTTTGATCATATCCCGAATGTCACGAACTTTTTGAAGTTTTTCATCCTCTGTGCCTTCCACGGCGGCTGGATCTGGAAAGGGCCAATTCCACCGTTTGGTAATACCCGCAAAAACCGGGCATTTGGCTTCAGCGGCACTGTCGCAAACGGTTATGACATGATCGTATAACTTACCATCTTTAAACAACTCGAACACGCTCTGGATTTTATTCTGCGAGATATCGATACCTTCTTCTTGCATGGCCTTTACAACCAAGGGATTGATCTCATCAGCCGGCTCCAATCCCGCGCTTTCCGCATCGTATTTATCATGGGCGAATTTTTTCAAATATGCCTCGGCAATCTGGCTTCTGCCGGTATTGTGAACACAGATAAACAAGACTCTGGGCTTTTTCATAGCTACCATTCCTTTCACTTTTCAATCGCTGCATAATTCAGCATCGGGATCGGTGACTTGAGTCGTCCGCGGTAAAGCCGCCAAAATGTCCTTGTATGTAAAAAAAACATCAATGCCTAATGGAAACAAAGCGGCCTGGAGTTGCCATTGTTCCCAGAAATCGGCCTGGATGCCGGCAGGCGCAAAATAGGTGGATTTTTTCATCCCGGAGCCGCTAAGAATTTTGCCCCTTTGATCGTTGAAGCATTGCACCTGAATGATCAACGTGGTTGCATTTTCGGGATGCGCCTCATCTCCGAGTTTAAATTCATCAAGATGAGGCATATTTGCCGGTTGGGTTATTAAAGCAAAATGCGCCATACAAGGCTCGGTGACAACGCCGCAGCCACAATGAATTTGAAACCAGTTGATGGCTTCAGAATTCCAACTCAAATCGGTCCAGAGGGGGGTCTCATCGTCGAGCAGCGTCAGACAGGCAGCCGTCGAGGCGAGATTCAACATTTCAGGATTATAAAGTTTGCTTTTGATTTTGACAAGCTGGCCCGGATGCGCCATCGCTTCTATAATGGCCCGAAATGTTTGCTGGGGCCCTAAAACTGGATTCTCAAAACCCGGTGATGGCGTCGTTGGCACATCCATTTCCGATTTCATGGTTGCCCCTCCAAGAACATTTCTAATAAATGACTTTACGGTATCATTTGATAAAGGCGCATCCGCATATCTTCTAAATTGCTGATGGCGGGTGATTCCGGCAGCTGAACAGTCCGTTGATCCGGCAATTAAATGGATAATAAAAGTTAGTCCATTATTACGAGAATGTTAAAAATAGATTCGTTTTTTTAAACGATGCGTCGACAGAAGGAGGGTATCAGCTGCTTTAATGATATCTGGATAGTAATGGCAGGTTGTAGGTTTGTTGTCGGAAGCTTTATTGTGCAATCATGGCGCGCATCATGTCGCCGGCGTTCTCGGCGTGATCCGCAATAGAGCCGACAATCTCCGTTAAACGGGTCAAATGAAATACGGCCACCGGATCATCAATCTCGTTAAAGATTTTTTCTTTGAGGGCGTGTTCAAACTTATCGGCTTCATGTTCAAATTGACGCAATGTGCGGATCCGATCCTTAACCTTAACGCGCTGTTCTTCTGAAGCATCTAAAAAATACTGGCAGGCCTCGGCCACCATTTTACTTAACCCTTCAATCGGATCCATGACGGCT
>JASFEV010000233.1:0-7290 GCA_050124655.1 Desulfobacterales bacterium | reverse complement strand
TGGATACGCAATTGAATTGACCGCTGGATTGCGCCCGGTCAAAAATTCGACGGGGCGCCTGTCCACCTTCTGATGGATCCGTGAAGATATCATGGATCAGCAGATAGCCTTTCGGCATAATGTGAGGGGACCAGGCCGTAAAATCGCTGAGGACGGCTTCCATGGAATGCCCCCCGTCGATAAAAACCATCGCCAGCGGTGTGGCCCAGCACCGTGCAGCCACGTCAGAGCGACTGACCATGGGCACAACCGTATCTTCCATACCCGCTTTTTGAATGGTTTTGCGAAATTCGTAAAAAGTGTCCACCCGGCCCGATTTGGGATCAAACAAAGCAGCATCAAAATAGGGCTGGCCCGGCTGCTGTTCTTCAGAGCCGCGATGATGATCGATGGAAAACAGGATACTGTTGTTCATCCGGCAGGCTATGCCGATGTAAATCGACGATTTTCCGCAGTAGCTGCCGATCTCAAGACAGGGCCCCAATCGGCTGGCTTTGAGGGCAATATCATACAGACAGCGCCCCTCGTCTTCTTTAAGGAAACCCTTGGTTGTGGATATCAGCTCTGGATCAATGTTCATGGTCAAGCTCTGGCCGCTCGCTTCTGGCTGCTGGCTACTTGCAACCCGAAAAGCGGAACGCGCTGTTTTCGTGATAAGGCACAATTGGGAAACTACCGAGGACGAGGACGAGAACGATTACGATAGAAGACATTAGATCTTCGTCCTCGTCGTCGTCCTCGTACTCGTACTCGAAAAACTCAAGCCACCTCGAATCCGCAACGCGTTATTTAGATACCAGAAGCCAGGTGCCAGTAGCTACGTTTTTCGATCATAACTGGTCACAAGCACTTCTCTGGGCTTGGCGCCGTCTGAAGGGCCGACGATGCCTTCTTTTTCCATTTTTTCGATGATGCGTGCTGCGCGATTGTAGCCGATTCTTAAATGACGCTGAATCATTGAAATAGAGGCTTGCCCGTTCTTAGTAATCAGTGCCACCGCATCATCATAGCGCTCATCATAGTCATCATCGTCGCTTTCAGCGGGCTGGATGGCGGCTATTTCGGTCACTTTCTCATCGTACTCCGGTTTTTCCTGCCCTCTCAAAAATGCGGTGATTTGACTTAACTCGTTTTCAGAAATATAGGCCCCGTGAATCCGTTGCAACTTTGCGGTGCCGGGCGGCAAAAACAACATATCCCCGCTACCCAGCAGGTTTTCCGCTCCAACCGTATCGATGATGGTTCGCGAATCGGTTCGAGACGACACCTGAAATGTCAAACGTGTCGGGAAATTGGCCTTGATAATGCCGGTTAACACGTCCACCGAAGGCCGCTGGGTGGCTAAAATCAGATGGATGCCAGCAGCCCTGGCCATCTGAGCCAGCCGCGTCAGCGCGACTTCAACATCCCGGGATGCGAGCATCATTAAGTCGGCAAGCTCATCGATGACAATAACGATATAGGGTAACTGTTCAGGCCCTTCCTTGTCAGCTGTTTGTTGAGATTTGGTCACCTTGTTGTTGTACTGCTTAATGTTGCGGGCCGTCATTTCCGACAGGAGCTCATAACGGTGTTCCATTTCGCGCACCGCCCAAAAAAGAGCATTAGTTGCTTTTTTGGGATTGGTGACCACCGGTGTGATCAAATGGGGAATCCCATCGTAGCTGGACAGCTCAATGCGTTTGGGGTCGACCATAATAATTTTGACTTCACCCGGTTTGGACTTGTAAAGCAGACTGCAGATCATGGCATTTAAAGCCACGCTTTTACCTGTGCCGGTGGCGCCGGCAATCAGTAGATGGGGCATTTTATCAAGTTCGGCGACCACCGGGTTGCCGACGATATCTTTTCCCAGACAAAGCGTCAATTTTGATTTAGACTTTTCAAACACGCTGGAGGCAATGATTTCTTTAAATTTGACCACATGACGATCGGTATTGGGCACCTCGATGCCAATGACGGCCTTGCCCGGAATCGGTGCCACAATTCGAATACTGGTTGCCCGCATCGCCAATGCCAAATCATCAGTCAAGTTAACAATCTTGTTGATCTTCACACCGGGAGCGGGTTCATATTCAAACGTCGTAACAACCGGGCCGGGGGCGACCTCAACCACTCTTCCCTGAACACCGAAATCCTCCAATTTTTTCTCAAGCAGCTGAGACTGCATCCGTAAATTTTCATTGTCGGCTGAACCGATTTGAAATTCCGGCTCCTCTAAAAAGTTGATCGACGGCAGCTGGAAACCCTTTCCGGTTTTCATGAACTTAAACTCTTCCTGTTTAGGCGTCGGCACGGGCTTCATCGGTTTAGCAGTCGCGGCTTTGATTTTTATTTTTTTGGCCTTGGCACGCGTGGTCTTGCGGTCGACTTGTGCGAATTTTCTCGACCGCTCACGCCGCTCCTTCCATTTAAGATAAATGGTCTTTATGCGGTCTGCGATGGCGGAAATCCAATCCCAGCATCGCAGGCAAAAAGCGATCAGGGAAAAACCGGTGGATAAAATGAAACCGACAATCCACAGCAGGATTAAAATGATCAAGGCACCGGTAAAATTGGTGTATTTGATTAGGAAAGATTTTAACGGCAGGCCGATGAGGCCGCCAGCTGAAAACTGGCTGCCAAACAGCAGGTAAGTGTCTTGGCGCATCGCCAAAAGGCTGCCGGTAATCACCACCAGCGCAATACCGCCGATGAGTGTTGACATTTTCGCCTGCAAGGGATGATCACCAAAAAAATGAATACTGGTCAATAGCAATAAAAGCGGAATCCAAAAGGCGCCGAGCCCAAAAAGGCCGATCAAAATTCCGGCCAGATGCGCACCGAGCAAACCAAACAGATTGTGGATTTCGCCTCCGGCTTTGGCGTTATGAATCGACGGATCATTCGGACTGAATGATAACAGACTGATCAGGGTAAAAATAACTAAAAAAAAGCAAAAGATGCCGATGATTTCTTTGCGCATATGCTTGTATCGGGTTGCGCGTTGCGCGTTACGCGTTGCGCGTTACGGGTTACTGGCTGCTGGCTGCTGGTCGCTGGCAGCTGGCTGACGACTGTTGATGGCTGATTATTTGCGTCAAGCCAGTCATTTACATGCATCGGTTTACCAAACGCATCGGCAAAAAACAGCCAATCAGCGAACAATCGCCATAGCTTAATAGCCAGTAGCAAGCAGCCAGAAGCAAGCAGCGTTTTGGATTAAACCTCCATAATAAACGGAAGTATAACTGGCCGGCGACCGATGGTAAAGAAAAAATATTGTCGCAATGCGGTTTTAATCTTTGATCGGATGATATCGACCCGGTTGTTCATCTCTGGTGTCACTTCTTCGACAATCTCCAAAATCACACATTGGGCATCCTCCAGCAGGTGGCCGCTTTCAGTTTCAAATACAAAGCCCTTTGAAATAAGCTCCGGACCGTAAACCACAACACCCGTTTCTTCGTCAAATGCCATGGTCACAGCCACCATACCATCTTCAGACAGTACCCGACGCTCTTTTAAAACGCTGCGCCCGACATCGCCAACACCCTTGCCATCGATCAGCACCCGGCCGGTGGCAACCCTTCCGTTCAGCCGACCGCCCTTTTTATCAAACTGGACAATCTGACCATTTTCGGTCAATAAGATGTTTTCCTTTGGGATACCCATGCTTTCAGCCAGCCGTGCATGCAAAATCAAATGTCGGTATTCTCCATGGACCGGAATAAAATAGCGGGGCTGAGTTAACTTGATCATTAGTTTGAGTTCTTCCCGAAACGCATGCCCGGAAACGTGAATATCAGATATTTTCTCGTAGATAACGTCAGCACCCTTGCGGTAGAGATTGTTGATAATTTTGGCGATCGCCTTTTCATTGCCGGGGATAAATTTGGAAGACAGCACGACGGTGTCCCCGGCTTTTATTTTTATGTGCTTATGGGTGCCGGCGGACATGCGCGCCAATGCAGACATGGGTTCTCCCTGGGTTCCGGTGGTAATGATGATGATCTCTTCATCATTATAATCGACGAGCTCATCGATTGTAATGACAGTGTCATCGGCAGTGTCAAGGTACCCCAGCTCTTTGGCAATATAAACACTGGCTTCAATACTTTTACCGTCAAATATAATTTTTTTCCCGTTGGCCCTGGCGATATCCAAAATGACTTGAATGCGGGCAATGTTGGAAGCAAACAGGGCGACAATCACTCGACCGCTGCTTTCGGTGATAATTCGCAGCAGGGCGCCACAAATTTCTTTGTCGGTAATGGGGTACCCCTCCCGTTCCACATTAGTGGAATCGGACAACAGGGCCAAAACGCCCTCTTCGCCAAGTTTGGCGAATTTGTTTATGTCCGTAGCCGCGCCATCCGCAGATCCATACCCAATTTTAAAATCACCGGTATGGATGATTCTGCCCAAAGGCGTCTGGATGGATATGCCCACACCGTCCAACACGCTATGGCCAACACGTACAAATTCCAGTGTAAATGGGCCCAATTTCAGGATTTCATCCGGTAAGATGGAATGCAAATCCATGGGACCGCTGAGCTCGAATTCTTCCATTTTTTTCCGAACCAAGCCCAGGGTAAACGGCGTTCCAAATACCGGTGCTTTGACTTCCTTTAGCAGATACGGTAAAGCGCCGATGTGATCTTCATGCGCATGGGTGAGTACAATACCGGCAAGACGGGATTCGTTCTGCCGCAAATAGTCCATATCCGGAATGACAAAATCCACGCCCAACATGTAGTCTTCTGGAAACATCAATCCGGCATCAACCACGAAAATAGTGCCCCCGTATTCGAATACCATCATATTCAGGCCAATTTCACCAAGGCCGCCGAGCGGAATAATTCTTAACATGCCTTTTCATCCATTCCACTGGATTCAAAATGCTCACATATGACGCGACGAACGCGTTCCATCAGCACTTCTTTGGTCTTGCGGGTATAAGTCGACGTGTCGATCGGCGCTAAGATCCGCATATGAATCTGGCCCGGATTAACACGAAACTTGCCTTTGGTCATAATCTCACGTGTTCCGCTGATGACAACCGGGACAATCGGCACTCCGGATTCAATGGCCATAACAAATCCGCCTTTCTTGAAGGGTCGAATTTTTCCGTCACGACTGCGCGTACCTTCCGGAAATATCAGCACCGATACGCCGTTTTTTATCTTTTCAGCGGCTGCCTTAAGACTGTTAATCGCCGATCTGCGATCATTGCGATCAATACTGATATAACCGGCTTTGCGCATGGCACGCCCAAAGATCGGAATTTTAAATAGCTCCATCTTTGCCAGCCAGCGAAACTGAACCTTAAGATGGCCGAGCAGAACCGGTATGTCAAAATTACTCTGGTGATTGGGCATGTAGATGTACGGCCGTTGAAAATCCATGCCGGACGGCCCTTCGACGTTGACCTTGATACGGCTGACCACCAGAATGGAGCGCCCCCAGAAACGGGCAATTTTGTGCATGGGATTACCGGATTTGACAAAAAACGAAAGCACAATAACCGTTACCCCCAGCACAAATGTGGCCAATACAACCCAAATCGATATATATAGGGTCCGAATCATTTCTAAACTCCCGACGACTAGCGGAACATTTTGCTGACAAGCAGACATACAGCACCGCATAATCAAAGTTAAAGCCGTCAAAGAATTTTGTAAACATGAACAATGGTAGCTTAGAGCCAGTACCCGTAATTTAATTGCGCTCAGTGTTAGTTGGAAAACCGTCAGGTCATAATATCTAAACGTTTGAAGATGGCATCAACCCGGTCCATCATCCAGATGCGCTGATCACCGGCGGCATATCCGATACAAGCACAACGCACCCGACGCTTGGTGCGCACCAGCAGTTCGAGAGCCAACTGGCCTTCCTGCAAATCAATAGCCACATAAAAGGGCTGGCAATCGGTATGCTGTTGCTGAGTTTCCGTCAGCACCGCTGCCGCCAGCGGCAGCCAGTAGATACTCCCCATATCCGGAGGACCATATTTTTGATCCAGATATTTTTTGATCTTGTGATGGTCCTCAGGTCTAAGTTCATCGATTACATATTGTTTCATAATACTACGCGTCTCAACTAACCGCTCAGCGGCGGATTCGATTTTTAGATCATTCAAAGAGCAATTTGCACCCGCGTACCGGTTGAACGGCTGAAATGCCTGTTGAATAAGACCCTTGGGATCGTCAGAGATCGGAATGGATTCTAACCGCTTCCGGCGGGCCCAGGCCATGGTCCCTGGATACAGGTTTTGAGATAACTTCTAACATAGTTTGCCCGCGCAAGCAAGGCGCAGTTCGGCCCGCAAGCATCTATTATTGATGACAATTTAGTCCAAAACAGATCCAATCTGCCATGATTCATCAGGAGTTGTCATGTGATATATGGCCAAACTGGCATCGGCCTGGAGAATTATATAGACGCCAGCTTGTTGAGAAAACGAGGGTATTGAATGGATGCAAAAAGACAGACGGTGGGAGTCAGCACACCCAGTCATTCGGGCAGGGAAATTATAAGGTATCCATAAAGAAGACCCTCTGATCCGGGCTGTGGAACGCAACCGCGGGGCAGAGGGTCAAAAGCGAGTTAAATCTCTTCTACCGTAATCGCAGCCTCTTCACAGACCTCGACACAGCTTTCGCAGCCCAGGCATTCATCCGCATTCACGGGTTGGGATTTCCCATCTTCCAGTTCAAAAACTTCAACCGGGCAAACATCGACGCATTCTTCGCAGCCTGTGCATTTTTCTTGATCAACGACAACATTAAAAGCCATTATAAAAGTCTCCTTTCAAATTTAGGATTTGATTAAGGTGATCAGAATCCACCTTGGATTCTATTAAAGAGAAAGTCAATATACCAATTGGAAAAGCGAGTCAAGCTTTGATAAAATTTTTTATTAAAATTTAATCAAACCGACCATTTTGAGCAATTGAAGGGGAGCGGACAACAAGTCCAAGCAGCGTACTCTTAATTTCGGGCATCTGATGGCATTTATTTTCGGCCCGATGTGGCGCCGTTAAGAGTGGGGTCAAAAGCTGGGCTGGATTGCAGCCAGGCAGACGATATAGCGTGAGCCGGTGTTGGGCAGTATAATTTTCCAATCGTGGCTCATGCGCAAAGATGTCTTCGCCTGCTGCGACCTCGGATTCGATCAGGTTTCTTATCCGCCCTAAAAAGGTTTCCCGCCGGGTAATGGTGGCTTCATCACTGGCCGCATTTGCCGGCAGCGTTTCGGATTCAAGCAGCTTTTCAGCGGTTGTCAGGTTCTCGATCATATCGTTAAAAA
>JASFEV010000232.1:0-7292 GCA_050124655.1 Desulfobacterales bacterium | reverse complement strand
GCAAAGTCGATGTGATGCCATTTTCATTGATGTTATTTCTCATTGCCTTAAATATTAAGCCCCGATCGGGGCGCCATATCTAAACAAAAAATCGATTGCTTTTGCCCGTTTGAGCGGGGAGTGCAATTTATGGTGTTCTGCAGTTGACCGGATGCGGAATATGGACAGCATCCAACGGAGGTCAGTGGAATGAAGCAAATGGCGGAGCACAATCAGCAGACGCATTGGCGCATTGCTATTTTTGGATCAGGGTATCTGATTTATAACAAGCTCATGCCTTTAGCGAGGTATGGGCTTTTTTTGTGGTCGTAAAAAGGATTCTTTGATCCGGAAAAGGTACTGTTGAGATCCCTAACTGCTTATTCGGTATCAGATATCGTTTCGGTCAACAAAGGACTCAGAACCATGGCAGCTAAAAAGATCAATTGCTGGGAATTTATGAAATGCGGTAGAGAGCCGGGGGGTGCAAAGGCGGCTGAATATGGCACCTGCATCGCAGCGACGGATTCGTCTTATGCGGGCATAAACACCGGCAAAAACGCGGGTCGCATCTGCTGGGCTGCGGCCGGTACCTGTTGTGATGGAAAAATACAGGGAACCTTTGCCGAAAAGCGTGGCTCATGCACCAGTTGTTCTTTCTACAAATTGGTTCAGGAAGAAGAAGGCACATCGAATACAGAACACAAATTGCTGAACTATTTTTCAGAGGATGAAAAGAAAGTTCTGGCTTCCAAAGCGACATGCAAAATCATTGAGCCCGGAAAAAGATTCATCACTCAAGGGGAAGTGCAGCAGACGGCTTATATCATACAGCGAGGCTCCTGTCTGCTTGTTGTAGAAAAGGAGGGTGAATTGCACCCTGTCGGTCATCTGGGCCGAGGCGATATTGTCGGTATCCGCTCCTTTCTAACCGGAGAACCCCAAAGCGCGCATGCAGAGGCCGAAACCGTCATGGAGCTCTGGGCCTTGGATCGAGGCTTATTTGAAAACATTTCCCAAAAAGATCCGGAGCTGCTTGAGTTTCTTACCGAGCTTGTTGCGAAACGGTTCGATTCCAAAAGACCGACGGCCGACCGGGTGATCGGCAAATATATGGCGACTGATATTATTGGCCGCGGGGCATACAGTATTGTTTACAGGGGGGTGAACAACGATTTGAGCATGCCGGTCGCCATTAAAATGCTCAGGCACCATCTGGCGATGGACCCTGACTTTATCAACGGCTTCCGAAACGAGGCCAAAACCATCGCCAGTTTAAAACATAACAACATTCTCAGAGTCTACGACATCGAGGAGCGCTTCAACACCGTATTCATCATCGAGGAACTGATCGAGGGCGAATCGTTAGCCAACATGCTCTCCCGACTGAAATGCATACCGCCCAAATTGGCCATCAGTTTTCTCATGCAACTGTGTTCAGGTTTACAGTATGCTCATAAAAAGGGTATTATCCATCGAGATATCAATACGACCAACATCTTCGTCCAGCAAAATGATCGGCTTAAGATACTTGATTTTGGATTATCGTGCCCAATCGGAACGGAAGATTTTGCTTCCTTCGGCACGATGGCCTATATGGCGCCGGAACAAATTCAAAGCGATCCCATGGACCAGCGCACCGATATTTACGCAATGGGCATAACAGCCTTCGAAATCCTTGCCGGCCGGAAGCCTTTTGCGGAAACAGATGCCCAAAAGCTCATCGATTTGCATCTGAATTGCGGCATACCGGACCCGGCGGATGTGGTTCCCAACATCCCTGAAGGGCTGCGGCAGTTTATTCTTAAAGCCTGTCAGCGGAACCCCGATCGCCGCTTTCAGACGGTAACCGAGGCCTTGGATGCCCTTGAACACCTGGGCGATGAGCTGGATATCGCCAGCAAGCACCCGGTTGCTGAAAAGATGAACATGACCAGCCTGTTCATGGTTTACAAAGAAAACCAGCAGGAGGCCGTCAAGCAATTGATGGAGAGCCTTCGAGCGCAGGCCAAGGAGCTGGGGATTGACTTGAAATCTGCAGATCTTTCTGATTTATAAATGTAGAGATACAAGTTCGCAAATTGATTGATACAGGGGAAAGAAAATGAGCGTACAGACATCTCGCAGATGCAGCCAAAGAATCGACCTGGATCCTCCGGAAGTTGGAATACTTTTCTTAGAAGAAGCCGGTTACGTTCCAGGAACCGCTCTGGCGCCTCCGCCCCAAAAAATATTTGTCGATCTATTGAATCGCAGCGACGAAGGGGCAGCGATCCGGACCGAAAAAAAAATCGAGCCTGCCACCGTTTTTTATCTAAGCGCCTTCAATAAGGCTGAAGAAAAATGGGATCTGTTTGCAGGGGAGGCAAAATGGATCTTGCCGGATTTAGAAAAAGGCCTGAGGCATCGATTGGGAGCTGCTTTAAAACCGGCTCAGGATCCTAACGGGCTATATGGAGATGGTGATTTTCTTGATAAAAAACTGCCGGGCGTATCAGATTATCAATTTTTCCGCCAAACGGCTTTGTTGAAATCCATCTCCCGGGATTCCGTTTGCCCTATACTTAATTGTATAACATTTAAGCATGTTAAAGCCGGTGAGCGCTTCATGGCCCAGGGCGAGCCCGGTGATGACTGCTATATCATTCAAGAAGGCACCTGTGTCATTAATGTCGAAAAAGCCGGTGAACTGATACCGGTGGCGCGGCTTCAGGAAGGCGATATTGTCGGTGAAATGGCGCTGCTAACCGGTGAGCGGCGCAGCGCCCATGTGGATGCCGAAACCGACATGCGACTCTGGCGCCTGACAAGAGCGCAGTTTGATGCCATATCTGACGCATTTCCCGATTTGCGCGGTTTTTTAACGGATCTTGTGACCAAATGGTTTGAAACACGCACCATTACTGCCGAAAGAAGGATCGGTAAGTATCTGATTACCGATATTATTGGAAGTGGCGGGTATAGCTTTGTTTATCGAGGTGTGCATGAAGCGCTGCGCATGCCGGTTGCCGTTAAGATGATGAAACACGATCTGGCCACATATTCTGATTTCATCAAAAAATTCAGAGAAGAGGCGCGCACCATTGCGAAATTCAATCACGAAAACATTGTGCATGTCTACGATATCGAAGAGCGTTATAAGACACTTTTTATTATCATGGAGCATCTTGACGGCATGTCATTGAGGACTTTGCTGAAGCGCATGTTGAAACTTCCGCCTGCGCGGGTTGTGCGTTACCTTTTGCAAATCTGTGCCGGTTTACAGTACGCCCATGCTAAAAACGTGGTGCACCAGGATATCAAGCCCGGTAATATATTTATTCTGCCAGATGATAAAATTAAAATTCTTGATTTTGGATTGGCCACTCCCTTTGGCGCTGATAGCAATTTCACCGGAACACCGTTTTATATGTCCCCCGAGCAAATCGAATGTCTGCCGGTTGATGCCAGAACGGATATCTTCGCCCTAGGGCTTACGGCTTATGAAATGCTGACCGGTCAAAGGCCGTTTGCGAGGGAGGATGCGTGGAATACCATGAATTTGCGTGTGGAGCAGGATATACCGGATCCCTCAGAGATCGTGGCGGATCTACCCGCAGCGCTTAGAAAATTTATCATGAAAGCTTGTGCACGGAATATCCGTCAAAGATATCAAAATATAGCTGAGGCAATCCAAGAATTGCAGCCTTTGGCCGGTGACCACGGTCCGGCAATTGAAATCGATTCTTCTGCGAACCGCAAAATGGCAACCATGTTTTTATTGTACACGGACGAGCACCAGCCGGAGCTGAATCGGATGATGGAAGAGTTTTGTAAGAAGGTAAATAAATTGGGGGTTTCCTGCAGAACCGCGAACTTTAAATAGATTTTATTTTGACCGGATGAGTAGGGTCAACAGGATATGACGTCTCTTTGTTCAGCGGACGGGTAGCAAAACAAGTAAAAAACGTTGGTCTACTGAAGTGTTGAATCAACAACGATGCGATAGCCCAAAATGATTTGAGATTTTAAGGTGTGAGGAGAGCTGTTTCGATCTGTTCAACATGTTGAAAATGCTGATCTCGAGTTAAAAGGGTGCCGCCAACCTCCATGCAGCAGGCGGCTATCCAAACATCGTTAATAGGGATCTTGGCTCCTTTTTTGACCAGCGATAAATAAATAATGGCATATTTCCTGGAGACGTTCTGGTTAACGTCGATGATTTCGATTTTCAGTTCCTTGATAATTTCCTGTAGTTTTCGTTCATTAAATTGCCGGCGGTTTCCTTTCATAAAGCCGTACGTCAATTCACCCAAAACAATGGAAGGAAGAAAAATGTCCTCGCCACGGGTAGCCATAAAGTCAACTACGTGAGGCAAACCCTCGGCATAATCGCAGTAGATATTGGTATCGAGAACCAGTTTCACTCCCAATCTCCTCCGTGGATCTGGCCGAATACCTCAACGGCTTCGCGCAATTCGACAGCTTCTTCATGGGAGAGCCAGCCGGCGAGTTCACGAATGGTTTGCTCCCGGCTTTTTGTGAGGCCCAGCTTTTCATCGACCGCCGAAAGAATAACAGCTGTCTTGGTCATGCCCGCTTTTTTGGCGTATTTTTGAATCTTTTTTTCTTTTTCAGGTGGTATCCTGAGGCTGATTGGCATTTTTTTTATCTCCATGTATCGCTTTATATAAAAATGTATCGCACTAAAGTCATTTTGTCAACTTTGACTTCTTCATGGAATTTAATAAATGAATTACCCCAAATGCCATATTAAAAATCCGGTTGATAACAAATTCTGCCGGGATTGCGGGACAGCGCTGCTGTCTGTTTGCGACGGCTGCGGCCATGAATTGCAGGCCGGCGATAAATTCTGCGGCCAATGCGGGCAAAAGGTTATCGAGGCCGCCAAAAGTGTCAAAACACAGTTGACTGCTGAAGGGTAGCGTAAGCACCGATTAATGGCTAAAAATCAAGAATTCTTCTTGATGCCGGGAAATTTACGGTCCAGCACTTTACGATTTTGAGCGGCCACGTCTTTTTTGCGGGCCGACCAGGTCTGCACCATTTTAAGGGCCTGGGCCGTTCTTTGGGGAAATTCTTGGGTGCGATTTTCCTCGATGACCGTGGGGCGGGCATCGGCAAATATGGCCCGGCCCACAGGTGTGCGGGTGATGACGGTGGTCCAGCCCTCCTCAGAACCGATACCGCCAAAGGAGATATCGGCGTATTCGGCCGAATAATCCGGGCAGAAATAGCAGGCAAAGCGTTTCATAAACTCGAGCTCTTCGAGCATCATGGTCTTTTCTTCCCCGCCTTTCAGATGGACGATCAGCTCTTCTTTGATGTTTATTTTTCTAACATCATTAAATTTAAACCCGCCGATCTGACCAAGCTTTTCCTGCTCTTTTTTGCCGAAGACAAAATTGCCCGAACAAAACAAGCCCAGACAAAATTTAATCGATTCAGAGGGAATTATGCCAAGGGTCTGCATCCTGCGGACCGCTTTGATCTGACAGGGGGTACCCACAAAGGCCACGCGCTGCAATCCCTTTTTAATCAGGGGATCAAATTCTCTGACCTGCGAATAGGTTAGATAGTAATCGCTGAAGCGGGTCATACCGTGGGAGGTGTCGAATGAAAAGCCGGCGGCATCCAGAATATCTTTTTCTGATTCAGCCAGAAACGGCAGGCGTTGAAACGGTCCGGCCGGTTTGGTGACAATGGCACCGTCAATACGGCCGCGTTTAAACAGATGCACCAGCAGGGCGGTCACCACACCGCCATCGGTGGCTTTTTTGCGGATATCGGGATCCATGGCTCGGGCAATACTGGTTTCAATCACCCGCCCGATAGGCGGTGTCCAGCCCGCGCTTCTAGAGGTTTCTTCATCCAATTCGTCGATTTCAGGACAGATCGTATGACACAGGCCGCATTCGATGCATTTGGCTTCATCGGCATAGCGCGGCTTGCCTTCGTCATCCAGCTCCAAAGCACCGTAGTTAATGGCTGTGCAAAAGGTCACACACCCGCCGCAGCGATGACATAACCCCGGTTTTTGCACATCTTCTATCAGGTTCGTGAAGGTCTTCATTTCAACTCCTGTTCGGTTGGCCGGTTTGCCCGTTACCCGTTGGGCCCGTTAAAAAGAAAATTAGATTGAAATCCTTATTTAACCGGCGAACCGGAAACGGGCCAACGGGCTCAACCTGCACCCATTTCCAAATGAATAAAAGCTAACTAAAAACTGATTCCGATGGTACTTTATCGAATAAGCACGTCTTGAGCTGGGCGAAAATCTGGCCGGTGTCGAAGCCTTTGAGGTGAATGGCCCCCGAGCGGCAGGAGGCCACACACAAGCCGCAGCCCTTGCACAACGTGGCCTGAATTTCCGCTCTTCTGCTTTTTTCGTCAAATTTTGGTGCCGAATAGGGACAAATTTCCACGCAAACCCCACAGCTGCTGCAAAAGTTCGGATCGACCATGGCCACCGTGCCACTGACCGAAACCTCCAGGGCCGCTAAAACCGTTACTGCCCGGGAGGCCGCCGCCTGAGCCTGGGCGATGGATTCTTCGATGGGCTTGGGCGCGTGCGCCAGACCGCAGACGAACACGCCATCTGTGGCGAAGTCACTGGGACGCAGCTTGACATGTGCTTCGACAAAAAAACCATCATCATTTTGCGGCACTTTGAACATTTGTGCCAGAGGATTGGATTTTTCCGGCACCACGGCACTGGCCAGAATTAAAAGGTCACTGTTCACGACCATTTGTCTCTTGAGCACCCGATCCGTAAAGGTGATGCTCAGACCACTTTCAGCTGAATCCACCCCGATTTCCTTGTCCTTGTCATAACGGATGAATTTAATGCCCTGCTCACGCGCCTCGCGATAAAGATCCTCCCTGAGTCCGTATGCGCGCAGATCCCGGTACAAAATGAAAATTTCCATGGCCGGGTTTTTGTCTTTCAGGCTCAGGGCACTCTTAATAGACGCGGTACAGCAAACTTTGGAGCAGTAAGGGCGCTCTGCATTGCGCGAGCCCACGCACTGGATAAATACAGCGGTGCGGAAGGCATCAAAGCCGTTGTCGGCTTTGATTTTTTGCTGGAGCTCCAGGCCGGTGACCACCCGTTTATTCAGGCCGTACAAGAAGTTCTGCGGTTTAAACTCTTCGGCGCCCGACGCGATCAGGGTAACACCGTGCTCCAATACCGTGCTTCCACCGTTTGTCTGGATGGTGGTTTTAAAATTTCCAACAAATCCGTCAACATCTTCAACCTGAGCGTCTAATAATATCGTGATGTTTTCATTCGATGTAACGTCCGCGATCAG
>JASFEV010000231.1:0-7303 GCA_050124655.1 Desulfobacterales bacterium | reverse complement strand
GAATTTATCGATTATGTGCAAACCCGCGATCTGGATCCGGCCAAAACGACTTTGTGGATGGTTGCCGGAGAAATTGCCTGTAATATCAAATTATACCCGCACCATATCAAGCATATTTTGAATTCCTACGGCAACGGTATGGAAAAAGCCGGCGTGTATGTCGGGAAGCTTTCAATGGCCGACATCTCCATGAAGTTGCCCGTCAATAATTATTTTGCATATATGTTCGCCGGAATGATTCACAAGATGGGCTGCAAAATAAGGCCCTATGAACGCCATAAAGGTGAGACCGATCAGGTGGTCGCCAAAAGTGTCGACATCCTGACAGACGCCTTCTTGGGCAACGGATCAAAAGAGGATGCCGTGGCCGAAGTGGTGTCCAATTTTGAGGATATTGAAATCGACAAGCAGTCTAAGTCCGGCTCCAGGCCGAAAGTGGCGATCTTCGGTGATCTATATGCCCAGGACAATCATGTGTTTAATCAGGGCCTCATTCACTTTATCGAGGAAAATGGGGGAGAGGTGATCACGACGCCCTACAGTGATTATCTCAAGATGATTTCCCGTCCGTATGTTCGAAAGTGGTTAATTGAGGGTCATTATTTGAGTGCCTTTTCTTCTCAGGCACTGTTGAGCACCTTAAAATGGAACGAACACGTATACTATCGTTATTTTGAACGTGTTTTGAACGAACCGATGCCGGAATATGAAGAACCTGCGGAAGAAATTCTTTCCCAGTACGATGTCCGCATTGAACATACGGGTGAGTCGATGGATAATTTGTTAAAAGTTTATTACATCCAGAAGCACCATCCGGATGTCTCGCTGTTTGTTCAGGCCAGCCCCGCATTTTGTTGTCCCGCTCTAATTACTGAGGCCATGGCCCGCGAAATCGAGCAAAATTCAGGCATACCCGTCGTATCCATAACCTACGATGGAACCGGAGGAAATAAAAATGACGTGATCTTGCCGTATCTTAAGTATCCCAGAAGCGGTCTCCGGCAAAAGCATCGCAATTTTTATGGAAATCTGCGGCGAAGGCGCTTGGCCATGGATCGGTAAAGTTGTTTAAAACCTTAATTTTGCTCGCCTCGCAGGCTTTCATATTCGCATTCATTTTCAGGCAAAATTCAGGCAATAAGATCGGCTCGATTCTACCCTGACAAACCGGCCCTTGGAAAATATTGGAAAAGTCAATTGATCGCCGACAACTGCAAAGGATATAACGCTCGAAAACCCACCAGCTTCTGTTCCTTTTCATCCCAAAGCTTCAACCACAGGCAGCTGAGACTTTTACGGATCGTAAGCGGGGCAACTGTTTTTAAAACCGGTGTCTCATCGTAACAGCATTGCAAATTATAATTTGGAATCCGAGCGCGAAGATGGTGAACATGGTGTAGTCCAATATTGCCGGTAAACCACTGCAACACCTTAGGAAGTTTATAATACGAGCTACCCAGTAATGATGCGGTTATCGAATCCCACTGGTCATGCCGCTTCCAGCAAACGCCTTTAAACTGATGCTGTATGTAAAAAAGCCATACGCCAATCACACCCGCCATAAAAATTACCGGAAACTGAATCATGGCATACGCCTTGAAACCTATGGTCAGGCTGGCAACCGTAATGATGGCCATAATTGCGGCATTCGTGATAATGACACTATAGTGCTGACGTCTTCGAGCGCCTTTATGCGGATATCGGTATGATACTAAAAACAGATAGGCGGGGCCTAAGCCCAGAAGCACAAAAGGATTTCTAAAAAAACGGTACCAGAAACGCTTTAATTTTGAAGCCGCATGATATTCATCTATTGTTAACGTCCACACGTCGCCCGTGCCCCTGCGATCAAGGTTAGCGGCGGTGTTATGATGTATCCCATGGGATTTACGCCATTCTTCAAAGGGTGTGTATGTTAATATCCCACACACATATCCCAGAACGGTGTTAGCCTTGCGGGAAGTAAAAAACGATTGATGCGCACAGTCATGAAAAAAGATAAAAATCCTGACCAACAGGCCGGCGGCCACAACGCCCAAGCCCAAAATAACCAGGTAAGAATAGCCAGCCTTGAGGCTTAAATACATCAAAATACACACCAAAAAATAGGGAATGAAGGTGTTTATGAGCTGCCAGATGGCCTTCCAAAGATGAGATCGTTCGTATCTTTTAATGGTGTGGTACCAATCGGGTTTGTTCCTTTTAATTGTTGTTGAAACAAAACTATCAGGCATATCGTGCCCCCTTGAATTTAAAGCTCTTCAGGTTTAGCAGTTTTCAATCTTGGAAGAGCGCCAGAGCTTCGTCCAATTTTTGTTCCATTTCATTTCTTTCAGCTTCAGTCAAATCGCACAAAATTGCTGGCTCCCGCAGAAAATTATGGACAAAAATAGTCAAATTTTTGATATTTTTGATCCCTTTGCTTTCGAAAAATTCAATAAATTCATTCATCATAAATCCTCAATCTGTTCGAGACCGGTGCCTTCAGGTTTCATAGAATAATTTGCTTCCCGGCTCAAAGAATATGGCTCTCACATATCCTCCGAAAGTGATAACCGTATATGGCAAGAGTGATGGCCAGGGGAAGCAGTCTGGGTTTGCGCACCAGGGTCCAGGTCATTAAATGCCAGTAATGGAAACGCTCTTTGCCCAGAATTCCCAGCCGAATGCTGGAACGGAAAAACGCCAAAAATCGTTGAAAATCTATGCGCGTGCCTACCTTAGAATCGCCAAATTCTCTGAGAAACACTTTCACACGCCGATAATAATGCCTGGGGTTATAGATATGTCCCATGATGTAACGGTAGCCGTTCATTAGCTGATCAAGCCCCATCTTGGGATCAATGTTGGTGGTGCCATCCACATTATCGCCTGAGATCATGTTGGCCAGCAGACGGTTGTCCTTCTTCAGACGGTCAAACAAGCGCGTTCCCGGCGGCGCCTGGAGTAGACCCACCATTGCGGTCACAATGCCGCTTTTTTGGATAAAATCGATAAGCTGATGAAAAGTTGACGGCGTATCGCTGTCAAAGCCGACAATAAATCCTCCCTGAACCTGTAAACCGGCGCGCTGCATGATTCTTACATCATTAATGAGTTCACGGTTCCTGTTTTGAATTTTTTGACATTCGGTAAGGCTGTCATCATTCGGCGATTCGATGCCAATGAAAACCGAATCAAAACCAGCCGTGACCATCAGATCCAAAAGTTCAGCATCGTCGGCCAGGTTTATCGAAGCTTCTGTGAAAAATACACAGCCCTTCTTGTCTTTGCGCCATTCGATCAGGGCAGGTAGCAGCCGCGTTTTTAAGTACCGCTTGTTTCCGATAAAGTTGTCGTCGACAAAAAAGATATCATTACGCCAACCCGCATCATACAGATAATCCAATTCTGCGAGCACCTGCTGGGCTGACTTCAGTCGGGGCCTGTTGCCAAAGAGAACCGTCACGTTACAGAAATCGCAGTTGAATGGACAGCCCCTGGAAAACTGAATGCTCATAGAAGCATATTTTTTCATATCTATCAGATCCCAAGCAGGAGGCGGGGTATGACGAAGATTGCAGAATCCAGATGCCCTGTAAATCTTCTTTAGATGACCGTTTTTAAGGTCCTCAAGAAAAGATGGCAATGTCAGTTCAGCCTCGTCAAGGACAAGGTGATCCACCTCCTCAAAGGCATCCGGTTCGGCAGTGAATAGCGGTCCCCCTGCGATGACTTTCAAGCCCGTCTCTTTACAACGCGCAATGATTTGTCTGGCCGAGTCCCGTTGAACGGTCATTGCTCCTATGAAGGCCAGGTCTGCCCATGAGAGATCATCATCGGTGAGGCTTTCTACGTTGACATCTACAAGTCGCTTGTGAAATTCATCCGGTAACATGGCCGCAACGGTTAGCAAGCCCAGCGGCGGGTATGCTGCTTTCTTTCGGATGAATTTTAAAGCGTATTTGAAGGACCAAAACGTATCGGGAAACTTTGGGTAAATGAAAAGAATGTTCATAGTATAAAACCTGTTGCTTCGGGCTATCACATGGTAGAACGGCCCCCAAACCAAATCGATCCAACTGTGTCAGATGCAGTTTAGTCAATAATTTGAAGCCATTCGAAAAATGGAAAAAGGATAAGGATGCTCCTGTATTTCTCTTATCTCTTTAATGTCCCATTAAACAAATAATCTTTTTCGGTATCACTAAGCCACCCCCTTTTGCTCCAGTGGTAATTCACCTCAATGGAATCTCCATGGACGATTCCACGCCATTTAATTTTACCTCGTTTTGGGCTTACGGTTTCTGCCTCGAAATAAATCCTATCATTTTCTGCTCTAACTTTGTACACGCCCCCACTAAAGCCTCGTTTACGATAACCGACCGAGTAAAATTCCCCTTTAACAAACCTAAGTTCATCTTCTTTAACGGATCTTTTGTTTTTCTCTCTTGATTGACCAACAAAAACTTTGCCATCTAGAAGATCTTCTTGTTCTTGAGCGATAACATGTATAAAGCCTGACATCATTACAAGGCAAGCGGTGAAAAGAAATAATCGACATATTTTGAACATGATTGTCATGTCTAAAACCCTCCATCAGCGGGAGAAATGATTGCATAACCTCTATCCGCTTTTCTGTAGGCGCATTGATTGTTGTTCCGACAATGATAGCAAGAACCCCTTCTAACTAAAGACGGGACACACGCGTTGGTATAGCTTGTAAATTTGACTGCCCAGCCATTTATCAAAAAAATTCAAATAGTCTAAAGCAAATATTTCAAACTTCGTGCCAGCAGGCTGAGGCCAACTCAATCAAATTTAACTAATTGATATTATATGTATATTTTCATATAAGAGAATAAGTCGAGAAGCGATAAATGCGTGCAACAATGTGGTCATATATGACCATTGGTCATATATGACCATGCTTGACATTAGCCATTGTTATCCGCTTGTATATAAATTTATGTGAAATCAACCCTGAATCCCTTTTAAGGGATATTTAACAGCTTGCGCTGATTTTTGCAGTTTTAGGGGATCATTTAACAAAGCGAATTATAAATCTGTATTGTATAGCAGATACCAGCGGAAAGCTAAGCGACCTCAAAAAGCTCATTGCTTTTTCAGGTCGCTCCCGGTTGGCTTTTTAGGCTAAATTTTAACAACCCTAGTAAAGTGCGTTGAATGTCGATGATTGGAAGCTACTGTCTCCGTTTGGTCCTCATTTGCCACGCCCTCGTCCTCCTCGGCCACCTCCAGATCCACCTCGACCCCCACCTCGCCCTCCTCGGCCACCTCCAGATCCACCTCGACCCCCACCTTGTCTGCCTCGACCACCACCGTATCCGCCTCCACCGCCGCGACTTTCAGTGCGAGGACGAGCTTCATTCACTTTAAGTGTTCTTCCTTTTAACTCTGTGCCATTTAGGCCATCGATTGCAGACTGGCCTTCAGCTTTAGAGGCCATTTCCACGAATCCAAACCCTCTTGATGCGCCACTATGCTTGTCTTTTATGATGGTGGCGGATTCAAGTTGTCCAAATGGTTCGAAAGACAGCTGCAAGTCCTCTTCGGTGACCTCGTGGGACAAATTTCCTACATAGATATTCATTCTGATCTCCTTTTGTAATAAATTATAAATTTGCACATTGCTTGACGCTTCAAATAAGCGGCATTTCTTCCCGGAGCTATTTCTTGTTGTGTCAATCGGCTTGCTGAAAATCACAGATCACCGATTATTTCCTATCAACGCATTCCTCGAGGCTCTGTCCACAAGTGTAAAAAGCCTGTCAATATCATCTTTATGATTCGATACCTGATGTCCACGCACTTTAACCAATTCACAATCCAACTGATCGATCATTCTATAAAACTTCTGATACAGCTCATAATTGTTAAGGCGTATATTTTTCTTTGAACGATAATCATTTTGCTCAAACCGATCACGTCTTCCCTGTAACCCCATAATGTTCTGAGAATCCGTATACACAATCACCTTACGCCCCAATGCTTGAATATTGCTTAGCGCCCATAATAATGTCTGCAATTCCAATTTCGTTGAAGACGTATGCTCAAATCGCCTCACTTTCACGCGTGCCCTCAATGAATCCAAGGAAAGTCCGCGTTCAGAAACAGCGAGGTAAGCCCCATATCCAATTTTTGACTGAGCATTTACACTTCCGTCCGTCAGTAGTATGAGTTCATCCATAAATATATGACTTCATAACAATTGATTTTATCGTCTTTTCAATGACGATTACCGTTAATAAATTTTGGATAATATGCATCCGAAATTTTCTGATTAACTCAAGAGTAATTCCATGGGCCCTTTAATTTTTAGATATGATTTTGAACCGATGCGTCTGAGAAAAAAATCCGCCATTTTGAGATACTAACAATTTGAACGCTACTTTCTCCATCTCAAAACGGATCTCAATCCTTGTTGTGCGACCCTTTTCCCTTGGAGCTCGTCGAAAATGACAAAATTTAGAGCATTTATTACATCAATGTTTCTCTCCTTCTTGTTCGAAAAAGGTATACGATCAAGCATTTCACGAAAAATGGTCTCAAATTCAAGTATCCGATCTTCTGTAAACATCTTATGAAGTATGTCGAGTTGCTTTTCTGCAAAACCAACTTCATCGAGACGCCTTTCGATGTAAATTAGCGTTCTGGGCGTAACCTTAAACCCCAAAATCTCTTCAAGATACATCTCAACAGAAGGTGCTAATGGTTTCTGACGAGCCTCATTCTCGTCAACATCAATTGAGCTGACCTCATCTAAAGACTCAGTCTCTTGTTTCCCTTTAGGTTTAGCGGTCTTCTTTCGACTATGCGCTTCTGCCAGGCGACATAAATACTCTGCCTGAAGAGCGGCGACCTGAAGGTATGCGCTTAAATTATAAAAGCCTGTGTGTATATACTCGGGTAAAGCTAGACCATTTCGACTGCGCACGTACCTGTATTTGTGATCAATTTCACCCCACGCCTCCTCAAGGATAGTTCTCAATTGGAACTCGAATTGAAGATCCGCCAATTCAGAAGGTGCATCTGAATTCTCACCTAGCTCTACCTGGTAGTGAATAGATGAGTAGCCGCTATATGTGAGATCCATGCCATCTGCTATCGGCTCTCCCGGGTCAATCGGAAGGATGAAGGATTTCTTTTGATCTGGCCCTTTGACAAAATGCAAGATTTTCTCTTCAGATAAAAATCCAAGATATGCCTCGATTTTCCCGATATCTGAAAGGCGTAAACAGATAATCCTAAAGCCTAATAGATCGCCGATTCTCGTCTGATAATTTTTTTCCGTAATTGGAGG
>JASFEV010000230.1:0-7309 GCA_050124655.1 Desulfobacterales bacterium | reverse complement strand
AAAGAAAGTGGTCAGGATCGGAAAGCTGATAATCGCCGCCGCAATCCGCGGGCTGATTAAAAACCCCACCGGATCGATGCGCATGGTGGACAGGGCATCTATCTGCTCGGATATGCGCTGGATGCCGATTTCAGCCGTCATGGCCGAACCAGCCCGGGCGGTAATCATGATGGCAGTTAAAACAGGGCCCATTTCTCTGATCAACGACAGCGCCACCGCAGTTCCCAGCACCCCCACCGAGCCGAATTTTACCAGCACATGGTACAGCTGCAGACCCAGCACCATACCGGTGAAAAAACCCACCAGCATAACGATCTGGGCCGATTTGGCCCCGATAAAATAAATTTGCTGGATGATGGCGGAAATCTGCTTGTAATGAAAAATCTGGATAAAGGCGCGGAAAAAAAAGATCGCAATAGCCCCTAAATTGCCGTTGATGCGGATGGCGCGGGCCCCAAAGGGATGAAAAAGCCAGGTAAGCGGATTTCCGGGTTTGGGAATAGCGACCTCGTCGGACGGATTTTGTGCGCTTGAATTTTCTTCGGCCATATTGATGGTTCCCCCCCATTTTTAAACCGGAAATTATGATCCGATAGCCGGAACGCTATCAGGGAAATACAGCTTCCACCATGAATTCAAATGGTTTTAGCATTCTGACACTTTTATCATAAAAAAATTCAAGCGCAAGCATAAAATGCAATTAACACAAATTTAACCATTAATTTCGTAATTTAGATGCATTAAATGTGGATTTTTTATCCCATAAAAGCAAAAAAATCGTTATGTTTTAAGAATAAAGAGATGCTGCAAGAACATTCGCCCCTAAAGGCCCAGACTTTTTTTAGACGGTCTCGCGGAGTTATTGACAAAGCGTCAAAAATAGTTACCCATTAATAAACTTTTATCGACGAGCAGAACGACGATGGCATTCAGCATATACCGTCATCTTGAATCAGCATCTAATGGCAAATTAACATGATCATCGAAGAAAGTATTGACATCAAGGCGCCGTTGCCGGTGGTCTGGCGCGTTTTTTCCGCCATGGAAGACTGGCGAAACTGGAATACGGTTATTGAAAATTGCTGCATCATTTCCGGCGACAGCATGGCCGAAAATACCTGTTTTACTTTTCAAATGCGGCCCTATTATCTGCCGATTAAAGTCATGCCAACCATAACCAAGTGCGATCCAGGTAAAGAGGTTATCTGGGAGGGAAGCCGTTTCGGCGTCAAAGCTGTGCACACGTTTATTTTCGAAGAAAAACAAGATGGGGTAAGGCTGACCAGCAGTGAAACCTTCCGCGGCCCATTGTTGTGGCTGAGCAAGCTTATTTTTATCCCCAAACGTCTCCATCGCCTTACCCAACAATTGATGACGGCCATAAAAAATCAAGCCGAAGCCTGTACAGTTGAAGTCAAGGCAAATTGACCCGGAATTATACCTTTTGCGAATACTTGACGATCGACACGTGGGGCTTACTTTACCTCTATGTTTCGAATCCTAAATTTATATACTTTTGTTTAACATTTCTTGAACAAATACCCGCTAAGCAATAAGTCGTGTCTTAAAAACGATCCGTCAGAGAGGAAATGCTCATGAAGGTTGGAATAGTGGGCTGTGGTTTTGTGGGCAGCTCGGGGGCCTTTGCGATAGCGCTTGAAGGCAAAGCCAATACATTGATACTGGTCGATCTGAATCAAGACCTGGCCAAGGCCCATGCTGAAGATATCCTGCATGCCACCCCTTTCAGCGAACCGATCCGGGTGGCAGCCGGTGATTACCCCATGCTAAAAAATGCCGATTTGGTGGTATTGGCCTGTGGGGTTGGGCAAAAGCCGGGGGAAACCCGCCTGCAGCTGTTGCAGCGCAACGTAAAAGTTTTTCAGAATGTCGTTCCCCAAGTCCTCGAGTACGCTCCGGACACTATTCTGTTGATTGTCTCCAACCCGGTCGATATCATGACCGAGGTGGTGACTCACATCTCAGGCTTGCCACCGCAGCGCGTTATCGGCTCCGGCACCATTTTGGATACGGCCCGTTTCCGGACCTTGCTGGCCGAACATCTCGACATCGCACCGCATTCGGTGCACGCCTATGTCCTGGGTGAACACGGTGATTCCGAGGTGCTGGCCTGGTCCAGCGGCAAAGTCGGCGGGGTGCCGGTCACCGAATTTGCAGCTCAAATCGGCCGACCGATAACAGCAGAAATCAAGGCAACGATCGACGATGGTGTGCGCAACGCTGCCTATCGGATCATTGAGGGCAAAGGCGCCACCTATTATGGTATCGGCGCCGGCATCGCCAGAATTGCCAGCGCCATCGGAGATGATGAGGGCGCAGTGCTGAGCCTTTCGAATGTGGCGGGTTTTGGCGGTGTCAGCCTATCCCTGCCCCGGGTCTTGAAGGCCAACGGGATTGAAGCTACCATTCAGCCGCTTCTTTCAGAGGATGAGGCCGATGCGCTTCAAAAAAGTGCTGACATATTGAAGGCCGCTGCTGCCGAACTCAAGCTTTAGAGACGGACGCCATGAAGCGCACATGGAAAATCGGATCCATCATGCTGTTGTTGGTCCCGGCCCTGCTTTTTTTATTGACTGATCCGGCGCTGGCAGCCGATCCAGCGGCGGCCGTCGATGCGCAACAGAGAACGATCAAAGCCGTTGAAAAAAAATCCAAAAGCGTGCCGACGAAGTCAGACAGCGACTGAAGAAACGCTATATCCCGCAACTGGTGTCCAAAGGAATGGATGAAAACCTGGTGCGGCAGGCATTCCGCGAACGATTTGAAACCATCAAGCTGCGGGCCATGCGGCGGCGGCCTGACTATCATTGCCAATGCCCCCAACCCGGCCGGGGTCGCCATACTGAAAAAATATTTTAACAATGAGGTATCGCCGGGCGGGATTTTTACCGGAGCCCCGGCCCCGACGATCATCTTCTGGTTTATCTTTTTAATTTTTCGGGGGATAGCATCGCCATTACCGGCCGTCAGAATAACGAACACGTCACGGCTCAAAGGTGCTATCGCAAACCAATTCAACATCAACCTGGATGAAAGGATGATTCAAATGGCAGCCACAGATGCAAGCATAGAAAACGTTATCGCCCGGGAAATATTGGACAGTCGCGGCAATCCCACCGTAGAGGTCGAAGTCCGCCTGAGCGGCGGTGCAAGTGCGCGGGCCGGGGTTCCATCGGGGGCTTCCACCGGCGCCCGCGAAGCCATCGAGTTGCGTGATGGTGATAAAAACCGCTTTAACGGTAAGGGCGTTCTCAAAGCGGTTGAAAATGTCAATGGAGTTATCTATGACAAGATCAAGGGACACGACGCTGCGCACCAGGCTGAAATCGATGATATCCTCATCGAGCTGGACGGCAGCCCCAATAAAGGCAAATTGGGGGCCAACGCCATCCTGGGCGTTTCACTGGCCGTCGCCCGGGCCGCAGCAAAGGCTGCCGATCAGCCCCTATTCCGATATCTGAGTCCTAATGGGGCCGGCCGCCTGCCGGTGCCGATGCTTAACATCATGAACGGCGGCGCCCATGCCCGCTGGCAGGGATCGGATTTTCAGGAGTATATGGTGGCACCTTACGGTGCTGAAAGTTTTCGGGAAGCCCTGCGCTGGTCAAGCGAGATCTTCCAGGCCCTGCGCGCGGTGCTGATGGAAGCAGGCCACCATGTTGGCGTTGGCGATGAAGGCGGGTTTTCACCCAACGTTTCCTCCAATGAAGAGCCCTTGCAACTGATTGTCAAAGGCATCGAAAAGGCCGGCCTGAAGCCGGGGCCGGATGTGGGGATTTGTTTGGACCCGGCTGCCAGCGAATTTTATGAAGACGGCCAATACAACCTGCGCACCGAAAACCGCACCTGCAGTTCCGATGAAATGGTCGACTATTTTGAAAGACTCATCGACACCTACCCGATTTGCTCTATAGAGGACGGGCTGGCGCAAGATGACTGGAGCGGCTGGCAGATCCTCAATCAGCGCCTGGGAGACCGCATTGAACTCATCGGCGACGACCTTTTTGTCACCAACATCGAGTACATCAGAAGGGGCATTGAGGAGCATTCCGCCAATGCGGTCTTGATTAAACTCAACCAGATCGGGACGCTGAGCGAAACCATTAAAGCCGTTCAGATGTGCCGGGAGGTCGGCTGGGGTGCCTGTGTCTCCCACCGCAGCGGTGAAACCATAGACAGCTTCATCGCCGATATGACCGTAGCCCTGGATACGGGCCATCTGAAGACCGGGGCACCCTGCCGGGGCGAACGGGTTGAAAAATATAATCAACTGTTGCGCATCGAAGAAGAACTAGGTAGTAAAGCGCAATATGCCGGCAAAAACGGCTTCATTCGTCCGGTGCGGTTTTAAGACATTTTATTTTTGACAGGATTTACAGGATAACGGGGAATCGAAGATGGAACCCTTGAAAAAAGCTAAAAATTTCATAGGCCCCGAGGGGCCGGTTGTGCTGGCGATTTTAGATGGTGTCGGCATCGGCACCTGTGCCGAAGGCGATGTCGTCAGTCGGGCCAACACCCCCACACTGGACTGGCTGGCCCAAAATACCCTGGCCGCCAAACTCAAGGCCCATGGGACCGCCGTGGGTATGCCCTCTGATAAAGATATGGGCAACAGCGAAATCGGCCACAATGCGATTGGCTGTGGCCGTGTTTTTGCCCAGGGCGCCCGCCTGGTCAACGAATCCATTGAAAGCCGCGCCTTGTTTGAGGCAGAGGTCTGGCAAGAACTCATCGAAAACGTGGTACAACATGATTCCAGACTGCATTTTATCGGCCTTTTTTCAGACGGCAACGTTCACAGCCACATCAATCATCTGGAGGCCATGTTGACCGAGGCCAAAAAACAGGGCGTTCAAAAAGCCTGTGTTCATATTCTACTGGATGGCCGTGATGTGCCGCCCACCTCAGCCTTAGAATATGTCGACCGACTGGAAGCGTTTTTGTCGGCCCTTGCAAAAGACAGCACCATTGATTTTGCCATCGCCTCCGGCGGCGGACGCATGCAAATTACCATGGACCGCTATCAGGCCAACTGGGGCATGGTCGAACGCGGTTGGAAAACCCATGTTCTGGGCGAGGGCCGAACATTCGGTTCTGCCCGTGAGGCCATTGAAACATTGCGCCGCGAAAATCCGGATGTCATCGATCAGGATCTGCCACCGTTTGTTATCACCCGGGACAACGCACCGCTGGGACCGATTGTGGAGAATGACAGTGTCATTTTTTTCAATTTCCGGGGTGACCGGGCCATTGAGATCAGTATGGCTTTTGAAGAGGCGGAATTTGACAAATTTTCCCGGGGGCCCAAACTGAATGTCAAATATGCCGGCATGATGCAATATGACGGTGATGCGCTCATCCCCAAAAAGTACCTGGTCAATCCCCCCGGCATTGATCGCACCGTCGGCGAGTACCTGGTCAAAGCCGGTGTCAAACAGCTGGCCATCAGTGAAACCCAAAAATTCGGCCATGTGACCTATTTTTTTAACGGCAACCGTTCCGGAAAGTTTGACGACGCTTTAGAAGACTACATCGAAGTGCCGTCGGACATTGTTCCCTTCGAGCAACGGCCCTGGATGAAAGCGGCTGAGATCACCGACAAGGTCGTAGCGGCCATTTTGGAAGGTGATTACCGTTTTATCCGACTCAACTACGCCAACGGCGACATGGTGGGGCATACCGGCCGCCCTGAGGCCGTTGAGATCGCCGTTGAAACTGTCGATTTGTGCCTGGCCCGGATCGTCAGGGCGGTAAAAAAAGTCAATGGCATCCTAGTGGTTTCGGCGGATCACGGCAATTCAGATGATATGTACGAATGCAATTATAAAACCGGCGAAGTCATCTATGACGAAAAAACCGGAAAACCCAAGCCGCGCACGGCCCATTCGCTCAATCCGGTGTTTGCCTATGTGTATGCGCCTGGCGATGGCATCAAAATGACGCTTTCGAAACATAAAGATCTGGGAATCAGCAGCCTGGCGGCAACCTGTCTAACGCTGCTGGGTTTTGAACCGCCGGAGGGCTATACACCGAGTATTATCGAAATCGAATGATTTTTACCTGGAAATAGGCTTTTTTCACTTTGTTTGTGAAATTTTTCGTTCACAATTGTTTTCGGACCACAAAAATAGGCATCAATGAACGTTTATTAGTGCCGCCAAGGAGGTGACCTATGGCAACCACAATCGGTCTAATGGGCTTTGGCAGAATCGGAAGAAGTCTCTTTCGGATTCTTTACCAGAGCGAAGATATTAAACTCGCTGCCATCAGCGATATTGCCGATCACAAGGCCCTGGAGTACCTGTTGCGTTTTGATACGCTTCTGGGGCCCTTCCCCGATGAGGTCAGCATCAAAGAAGGCAACCTCTATGTGGTTGGCCGGCAGGTCCCCATGCTTTCCGAAGAGGAGCCCGGTGATGTGCCCTGGGGAGATTTAGGCGTGGATGTGGTCATTGAAGCCACCGCTCAGAATCGGACCCGGGAGGATTTTGAAAAGCACCTTGAGCAGGGCGCCAAACGGGTGATTCTGTGCGTGCCCCAGAAAACCCCACCGGATATTACCGTGGTGATGGGGGTCAACGATGACCAGCTCAAAGCAGAACACAAAATCGTTTCAAACGGCTCCTGCACGGCCCATTGTGCCGCACCGGTGATCAAGATCCTCAATGAAGCCTTTGGCATTCAACGCGCTTTTCTGAATACGGTACATGCATATACCAACCAGCAACGCCTGGCAGACGTGCCCTCTGAAGATAAACGGCGCGGGCGCGCCGCCGCCGAGAATATCATCCCCCAGGAAACCAATGCCGCCCAGGTGGTCACCGATCTGATTCCGGAATTGACAGGGCGGCTCACCGGCGCCTCCATGAATGTTCCGGTTCCCAACGGTTCGGTGGTGGACCTGGTATGCTGGCATGAAAAAAAGGTAACGAAAGAGGCGATAAACGAAGTCATCCGGACGGCAGCCGCATCGGACCGCTGGCGGGAAATTTTGCACTATGAGGATGATCCGATTGTTTCCAGCGATATCATTCGCAGCGCTTACTCCAGCACCTTTGATTCGATGGCCACCATGGTCCAAAAAGATAATGTTTCCAAAACCCTGACCTGGTATGACAACAGCTGGGGATACGCCCATCGCGTGGTTGATTTAATTGGAAAATTCATGGAAATAGACAAGGAGGCCGCATAATGACGATTCAAGTTGGCATAAACGGTTTCGGCCGCATTGGCCGAAGTGTATTTCGCATTATCAGTGATCGCGATGACATGGAAGTCGTGGCGA
>JASFEV010000229.1:0-7327 GCA_050124655.1 Desulfobacterales bacterium | reverse complement strand
TTACTGACCTCTGAACACAGACACCCTAGGTAAAAATGCATCTTAAACGTTGGATCACAGGACTGATTGCCCTGCCTATTCTTATTTGGGTGGTATACAAGGGTGGGATTGTGTTCGCTTTGCTGGTCAGCGCCGCAAGCGTGGTGGCTTTGTGGGAATATAACCGTATTGTGCTGGACCCCGTTCTGACAGCGGTTTCCGGAATTATCTTAGGGTGGGGCTACCTGATGGGTGTGGGCATCGTGTGGGCGGCACACTGGCAGGGGCCGGCGCTTATCCTTTGCCTGGTGGCCCTAAATCTTCTGGCGGTTGCTCTGATATCGATGTTCTACTTTAAAGCGGATCCTGCCGTTTTAAGGGTGGTTATGCGTCAGCTTCAGGGTACGGTCTATATCCCGGTCCTGCTTTCATTTCTAATACTTATCCGGGCGGGCGATGCCGGCATGACCTGGATTTTTTTTGTGTTGGCCATTGTGTTTGCCGGCGACACCAGTGCTTACTATGTCGGGTCTTATTGGGGCAGACACAAATTAAGCCCGGCGATAAGTCCTGGAAAAACCATCGAGGGGTCTCTGGGCGGTCTGGCTGCCAATTTGGCTGTGGGCGCTATCGGTAAGGCCTTGTTTTTTCCCGGCCTTTCCTGGGCGACCAGCATCCTGTTTTTCCTTGCGGTTGGTGCGGCCGGTCAAATGGGGGACTTGTTTGAATCGGAGATGAAACGATTTTCGGGGATCAAAGATTCCAGCAGTTTATTGCCCGGCCATGGCGGCATTTTAGATCGCATTGACGCCCTTTTATTTGCATCTCCAGTGGCATACGTTTTTGTCAGATTTATTTTTTAAACAAGGAATTATCAAAAACGGGGAAATCTAATCTTAAAGCTGACCCAAAATGAGTCGATAACATTTTCCGGTTGACCGGTTAAGCCGGTTAGCCAGTTGAACCTGTTAAAAAAAGAAAAGATCTGTTTTTAATCTTAACCGGCAAACGGGCCAACGGGTAACGGGCTCAACCTGTATTTGTTAGATGCGTTTTTGAGAACAGCTCTTGGTAGACAAACAGACAGAGAAATTTATGAAAAACATCTCCATACTGGGTTCGACAGGCTCCATTGGTCGTAATGCCTTGCAGATCGTAGAGACGTTTCCGCAGCAGTTCAAGATCAAAGCGCTGGCAGCCAAGACCAATACGGATCTGCTGGCCAAACAAATTGAGCAGTTTACGCCCGAGTTGGCGGTTGTCTTTGATGCCGCAAGCGCTCAGCAGCTGAAGCAAAAGCTGGGGGCTTCCTCAAAGGTCGAGATTCTTTACGGAGATGAAGGCTATCAGGCGGCGGCCAGCGACGCCACGGTGGATATCGTCCTTACGGCTGTGGTGGGCGCTGCCGGTTTGAAGCCGACCCTGGCCGCTATCGAAGCCGGCAAAACCATTGCGCTGGCCAACAAAGAAACCCTTGTGATGGCCGGTGAAATTGTTACCATGAAAGCGGCCCAGAACGGTGCTCAGATCCTGCCGGTGGATAGTGAACACAGCGCCATCTTTCAGTGCCTGCAGGGGCAGCGCAAAGCCGATTTAGCCCAAATCCTACTGACCGCCTCAGGCGGTCCGTTTCTCAATCTGCCGGTGGACGAATTTCACCATATCTCAACCGCTCAGGCCTTAAATCATCCCAATTGGGATATGGGGCCCAAGATTACAATTGATTCTGCCACCCTGATGAATAAAGGATTGGAGGTTCTCGAAGCCAAATCGCTGTTTGACGTTTCTGAAGACATGATCGAGGTGGTCATTCATCCCCAGAGTATCATCCATTCGATGGTGGCTTACCAGGACGGTACTGTGATAGCCCAACTCGGCATACCGGATATGAAAGCAGCCATTGCCTATGCCTTATCATATCCCAAACGGTTGCCCTTAAAGCAGCCCTTGCCGGATTTTTCAGGCCAGCAGGATCTGACGTTTCAAAAACCGGATCTGGCCAAATTTCCCTGTCTGGCGTTGGCCTTTCAGGCTTGCAAGGCGGGCAAAACCATGCCGGCGGTTCTAAATGCGGCTAACGAGGTGGCGGTGAATGCGTTTTTAAACCAAAAAATTTCATTCCCGGCCATTGCCGGCGTTGTCGAAATGGCGATGGAAGCACATTCTGTCCATGCGAATCCCGGACT
Organism: Desulfobacterales bacterium; assembly: GCA_050124655.1. Taxonomy (GTDB): domain Bacteria; phylum Desulfobacterota; class Desulfobacteria; order Desulfobacterales; family JAHEIW01; genus JAHEIW01. The sequence continues at coordinate 5,162 of JASFEV010000229.1, read as the reverse complement.
TTCCGATATCCTTGTAGCCGACGAGGAGGCGCGCCAAAACGCGGCCGATATCGTGGCACGTATGTAACGCCACTGTTTTATTAAAGCAACCTGAAGTCGTAAGTGAATCGGGCATTTGATTCAAGCGACGGATAACCAATAACCAATAACCAATAACTAAAATTATGGGCATAACATTATTATCGTTTATCATTGTTCTCGGAGTTCTTATTTTTTTTCATGAATTCGGGCACTTTTTAATTGCCCGGCTTTTCGGCGTGGGTGTTGAAAAATTTTCGCTGGGTTTTGGACCCCGACTGATCGGGAAAAAGATTGGTCGAACCGACTATCGGATTTCAGCCATCCCCCTCGGCGGCTATGTTAAAATGATCGGCGAAGAACCCGACACCCAAGTATCACCGGAAGATTTATCCATATCATTTACTCACAAACACGTCCTCAAACGCATGTGCATTGTGGCCGCCGGACCGATCTTTAATATCCTGCTGGCTGTCCTGATATTTTTCGGTATTTTCTGGGTTTCCGGCGCCATGATATTAAAGCCATCCGTAGGGGAGGTCAGAGACGCTTCGCCGGCGCTGAGCGCCGGTTTGAAGGCCGGCGATCTGATTACCGCTATCGACAAGGTGGCGGTAACCAGCTGGGAAGATATGACCGAAATTATCGGTGCCAGCAATGGAAAAACCCTGGAGATTGCGGTTCGTCGGGGGGATTCAGACACGCTTTTCCGTGTGACACCCGAATTGGTTCCAGCGAAAAATTTATTCGGAGAAGAAATTGAGCGCTTTATTATCGGCATCAGCGCTTCCGGCGATGTTTACACCCGAGATTTAAATCTGTTTCAAGCGCTGGGTGAAAGTCTCAAACAGACCTATACCATTGTCGAATTAATGGTGATTATCATTGGCAAGCTGATCTCCGGTGACATATCCGCAGATACCATTGGCGGTCCGATCATGATTGCCAAGATGGCCGGCGACCAGGCCAAAGCCGGCATCAGTAATTTAATATTCTTCATCGCCCTGATCAGTGTCAATTTGGCCATCATCAATCTGGTGCCCATCCCCATACTGGATGGCGGCCATTTACTGTTCTTTTTGATTGAACTGATCAAGGGGCGTCCAGTTAATTTGAAAATTCGTGAAGTCGCCCAGCAAATCGGTTTGTTTATTATCCTGTTGCTGGTCATTCTGGTCTTTTACAATGACATTTTCAGGTATAAAGACAACATTCTTGAATTTCTCAAAGGTATCTTCTGATAGCGTGTTTGGTGTTTAGTGTTTGGTGTTTGGTGTTTGGTGTTTAGTGTTTAGTGTTTGGTTTTCTGACGATCGCATGCCATCTCATATACGGTGTACTAAACACAAAACACAAAACACAAAATACAAAATACAAAACACAAAATAACTTTTACATTTGACCTTAGACGAATGTAAAGCCTCTGATAACCCGTTACCCTTTTTGACACCAGGATTAAAAACAGTTATGCCCGCTAGACTCGAAATTGCCTTGAAGGATGGCTTATTTGATGCTGAAGGTGAGGGGATTCGCCGCAAAGCTGCCGATTACTTCCAAATCACGCTGTCGCGCGTGCGATCAGTTCACATCTTGACGATTGACGCCGACTTGAACCCGGAGCAGCTCAAGCAGATTCAAAGCGACATTTTTACCAACCCGGTAACCCAAATCTCTTCGTTCGAACCGCTGGCGGTTCCCTTTGACTGGACCATTTGGGTGGGTTATCGGCCCGGGGTGCGTGACAATGCAGGAGCGACGGCTGTTGAAGCGATTGAAGATCTGCTGGGAATAACCTTTGCAGACGATGCTGCCGTTTATACCTCCAGGCGCTACTGCATTCAGGGCAGCGGTTTGGCAGAAGACGATTTGAATCAGGTTGCCGGTGAATTATTGGCCAATGATATCATTCAGCAATGGAAAATCATCGCTCGGTCCGATTGGGATCCGGAAAACGGCATCGGGATCATTATGCCGAAAGTGCAGCTGGATCATATTCCAACGGTTGGAACGATTCCGATCGACAGTGATGAAACACTGGCCCGCATCAGTGCTGAGCGCAACCTGGCCCTGAATCCCAATGATATTCCCACCATCCGGACCTATTTCATGGATCAAAAAGTGCAGGCGGAGCGTGCTCAAGTGGGGCTTGCCGATCCGACCGACGTCGAATTGGAATATATTTCCCAGGCGCGCAGCGATCACTGCAATCATAATACCTTCCGAGGTCTGTTCCATTACCGTGACCTGACCACCGGCCAAACCGAGCGGGTCGATAACCTTTTCAAGACCTGTATCGAAGCCCCCACGCTGGCGCTCAAAGCGCAAAAACCCTGGGTGATATCGGTGCTGTGGGATAACGCCGGGGCCGGCCGATTCGATGATGATCATCACTATGTTATAACCGGCGAGACTCATAATTCGCCGTCCAATATGGAGGCTTACGGCGGCGCCATCACGGGAATCGTCGGTGTTTACCGCGATCCGCTGGGAACCGGTAAGGGCTCCCGTCTGCTGATGGGAAGCTATGGGTATTGCGTCGGACCGCGCGATTATGCGGGGGATTTAAAACCGCACTTGCATCCCCGACGTTTGCTGGACGGCGTCATTGAAGGGGTGCGTGACGGTGGCAACAAAAGCGGCATTCCGACAACCTTCGGCCAGGTCATATTTGATCCTGGGTATTTGGGAAAATGTCTGGTGTTTGTCACCGCGGTGGGCATCATGCCGGCCCGGATTGACGGCCAACCGGCCGAACTGAAACGGACTTCCCCCGGTGAATACGTCATCATGAGTGGCGGCCGGGTGGGTAAAGACGGCATTCATGGTGTAACCGCCGCTTCGGAGACGTTTTCGGAAAATACCCCCGCGGGCCATGTCCAGATCGGAGACCCCTACACCCAGAAAAAAATGCATGATTTTTTGTTGGAGGCCCGCGACAAAGGGCTGATACAGTTTATCACCGACAATGGGGGTGGCGGCTTATCCTCCTCGATCGGTGAATCGGCACGCTATGCCAACGGTTGTGAAATCGAACTTGAAAAAGTGCCCCTTAAGTATGAAGGCCTGGACCAGTGGGAGATTTGGGTTTCCGAGTCCCAGGAGCGCATGACGGTGGCCATTCGTCCCGAGGATCTGGACCCATTCATGCAGCTTTCGCAAAAACACGCGGTTGAAAGCACTGTTATCGGTCGCTACACCGATAGCGGGAAACTTCACATTTCTTACGCCGGTAAACCCTGCGCCCATATTGAACTAGATCTGCTGAAATCCGGTTTTCCCCAGTGGGAATTTGAAGCCGAATGGACATCTCCGGCGCAACGCGGATTGTTTGAGCCGGTGATCGACAGTCCGCAGGACTATGGCACGCTGTTGGTGGATATGCTGGCCAGGCCCAACATTTGCTCAACCGAATGGATTATCCGTCAGTATGATCATGAAGTTCAGGGCACCAGTGTGATCAAACCGCTGGTGGGCGCCGAGCGGGATGTCAACAGCGATGCCACCGTAACGCGACCGGTGCTCAACGCTTCCAAAGGCCTGGCCTTTACCCAGGCCCTGCTGCCGACCTATTCAGCCATTGACGCCTATCACATGACCAGTTGCAGCATCGATGAAGCGGTCAGACGGCTGATTGCTGTGGGCGCCGATCCCGACCACATCGGCGGGGTGGATAATTTTTGCTGGCCCAACATTCAGTACCACCCGGTCGACAATCCGGACGGCAAATTCAAGGCCGCCCAACTGGTGCGCGCCTGCTGGGCGCTGCGGGATATGTGCCAGGCTTATGAAATACCGTTGCTTTCCGGTAAAGACAGCATGTATGTGGATGGCCACCTGCCCGGGCGCTATGGCGAAATGCATAAAGTCTCTGCCCCGGAAACGCTTCAATTTTCAGCCATATCGGTTGTGGCGGATATCCAGCATTGTGTAACGATGGATAGCAAGATGCCAGACGATTTGATTTACGTGCTGGGGACCACGCAGGATGAACTCGGCGGTTCGGAGTACTATGCCCACTTTGGTGAAATCGGGCTCAATGTGCCCCGGGTGGATGCCCAAAGGTTTCGGGGGATCTATCGGGCGTTAAACCAGGCCATCACCCGTGGACTGGTGGCCTCGGCCCACGGTATCTACCGCGGCGGCCTGGGGGTTCACCTGGCCCTGGTGGCCATGGGCGGCAATCTGGGTATGCAGGTTGAACTGGAGCGGGTGCCCGCATCCGGCGTGCGTCACAAGCCCTTGGTTTTGTTTTCAGAATCCGCCGGCCGTTTTATCGTTACCATTGATCCCAAAAATCGCCAAGACTTCGAAAAACTGTTCGAGCCCTCGATCTGTGCCTGTATCGGAACCGTCACCGCAACACCGCAATTGGACATCATGGGGCTTGACCAAAAAAATATCGTTTCGCTGGCCGTCAGCGATTTGAAAGCGGCCTGGAAAAAGCCGTTTGGAGACCTTATTTAGGCAAAGCGCATAGGGCATGGCGCATAGCATAAGCAAGCACCATCTGCTTTTTTCGCACTCAGCAACTCTATGCCCTATGCTCTCTGCCCTATGCTTTTGAATGGAGCCAAACTATGCGTGATGTCAATGTGCTGATCCTATCCGGTTATGGATTAAACTGCGACCATGAGACCGCTCATGCCTTTAGACTTGCCGGCGCCAGCCCACGCTTTGTTCATATAAATTCGCTGATTAAAGGTGAAGCGCGTTTGGAAGACTTTCACATCATGGTCTTCATCGGCGGATTTAGCTGGGCCGATGATCATGGTGCCGGGGTGGTTCAGGCCGTTCGACTCAAAACCCATATCGGTGACAAGATTCTTGACTTTGTGGATCGCGGCAACCTGATTCTCGGTATTTGCAATGGATTTCAAGCCCTGGTTAATTTCGGCCTCCTACCGGGCTTCGATCAGAACTACACGCGGCGTTGCCTTGCGGTAACCTATAATGATTGCGGCAATTTCAGGGATCAGTGGGTGCATTTAAAAACCCATCCGGCTTCACCGTGCGTGTTCACCCGCGGCATCGATAGCGCTGAATTTCCAGTCCGCCACGGGGAAGGTAAGTTTTATGCCGCTGAAGACACCCTCGCCCGCCTGTTTGAAAACAACCAGGTCGCCCTTCAATACGCCCGGCCGGAC
>JASFEV010000228.1:0-7371 GCA_050124655.1 Desulfobacterales bacterium | reverse complement strand
CGTCTCAAAATGCTCACATACTAACGTGTATGCTCCGCTTTCTCGCCGATCCGCGCCTTGCCATGAACCCTTATCCACATCTTTGAGGTGGGTTCTAATATCCTTTCTCAGAATCAAGTTATCATATCCAAATGAGACAACATCTTAAATTTGAAGTGCTCAATTTTAGAACAAATGAATTACAAATGATGAAAATTTTTGCGAAAACGATTGGGTTGATTGGAATGATGCTGATTCTGGGTGTATTTGCGGGTTGTATGAATTCAGGATCAAGTACCGGCAATGAACCCTTAATTCGTGTGGGTGACCGCGTGCTTACGGTTATTGAGTTCAACGAGGCATTTGAATTTATTCAATCGGCCTACCCTCAGAATTTAAAAGATGAGCCCGAGGATCTGAGAGACGCTCAGTTACGCCTTTTAAATCAGCTGGCTGTTGAGATGATGATTCTTGAAAGAGCTGAAGAACTCGGGCTTTCTATATCAGATGAGGAGCTGAATAAAGCCGTAAACGACATCAAAAGCGACTATCCTGAAGACACCTTCGAAAAAACCTTGCTCAAAACTGCTATTTCTTATGAATCATGGGAAACGCGTTTAAGGAATAGAATACTAATGCAAAAGGTGGTTGATTACGAGCTTAAGGATCAGATCGTCATCTCACCAGAAGATATCGCCGACTATTATGAGCGTAACATAAAAACGAGAAATTCGGAGACTGAATCGGCGGCTTCTGAAGATGACATAAACGAAATGATTATAAAATTTCTGCGACGAGAGAAAGCGGAGCAGGTCTACCAAGTATGGATCAATAATCTTAAAAAAAGCTACCCTATCGAAATCGATAGTATCCAGTGGGAAAAAATTAGCGGCTCCCCATATACCCCTGATCATGATGCGGAAGGTACTGATATAACTCAAAAACCTGAGTAATATGGTTTCAGATGAATACGGGCCGCCAGCCGTAACACCAATACACTTTTCAAACATTCAGTGATTACATATGTATCGGATGACAGAACAAAGGAAGTTATGCTTATATTTCTTGTGCCTGCTGATTTTGATAAGCGGCATAAGTGCAAATGACGTTGAAGCCGATGGGCCTGTTGTTGATCGCATTGTTGCGGTTGTCAATGATGAAATCATAACGCTTTTTGATCTTAATCAGACGCTGAAACCGTATGAAACCAATATCGAGGCTCTTGGTTACACACCTGAGAAAAAACGTGAAACACTTTTTAAATTACGCTCTGATTTGCTTAACAAGCTTATTGACGAAAAACTTGCCGACCAGCAAATCAAGAAAAACAATATTAAAGTCAGTACCAAACAGATAGATATGGCGATAGAGCGAATCAAAGAAACGCGTTCCTATACCGATGAAGATTTACGAGCCGGATTGGCCCAGCAGGGCTTAACCATGGAAGAATACCGTGAAAACCTAAAACAGCAAATTTTGAGAACCAACTTGGTTAATCGTGAGGTCAAATCAAAAATTGTCGTGACCAATGAAGAAATTGAAGAATATTACAATGCCCATCGTGATAAATACGCCGGTGAAACAAAATATCACATCTGGAATATAGGAATCCGGTTTGCACCGTATGCGGATGCGCTCGAAAAGCAAAGCGCTCGGAAAAGGATGGAGGCTATTTTAGACCAGCTCAAACAAGGCCGAGCGTTTGAAACCCTTGCCAAAGAGACGCCTAATGCACCGGGAATGCCTGAAGGATCGGATTTGGGATTGTATAAACTGGACGAATTATCTCCCGATTTACAAGACGTTGTCGGAAATATGAAGGCCGGGGAATACAGTTCTCTTTTAACTTTCGGAAATGCGTATCAAATTATCTATATTGAAGAATTACTGACGAAGGATCCGAAAGCCATCGCTGACGTGAAAGCTGAAATTCAAGACATTTTATATGAGGAAGCGGTTAACAATCGCTATAACGACTGGTTGAGTGAGCTTCGCAATCGGTCGCATATCAAGATCATTAAATAACGATCCAGCCGTTTATTGGGGTCTAAAAAGCTTTAGGTTTAAGTGATTCATTAAACTTGTGAAGCGAAATCTGGAAAACTATGCAAACTCAAAAAGAATCTTCTTCATTTGGATATTATCTTCAGTCAATTCGGCTCGAGAAGAATATAACTTTGGAAACAGTAGCCGAAGAAACCCGCATCGCTATTAGTAATTTAACGCTGATCGAAAAAGAGGATATTGCGTCGCTTCCGGATCGAGTATTTGTAAAGGGGTTCCTGCGTTCTTATGCGCAGGCCATTGGCGCGGATCCAGATGAAGCGGTCAGGCTATACGAGGCTCGGCTCAATATGATAAACCGGTTGGACGATGCCGAGCGCTTCACGCCCAGAACAACGCTTTCTTCCTGGCGTAATTTGATTTTAGCGATTATCGCTGTGGGGGGTCTGATGGCTTTGTCTTTGTATGGTGTTTCTTACTATCAGCATCGGGTTATGCCACATGAAAGCGTTGAAACTTCGGCCGAAAGCGATCGGGCACCTGAAAAGCGTACCGCAGACCTCAGTTCATCAGATGCCCAAACAAAAATCTCACCTGCAACGACCACCAAATTGGAGCTGCACATAACGGCCCTTGAAGAGACATGGCTAAAAATCATTGTGGACAATCAAGAACCCAAAGAGTACAATTTGCGCTCCGGGGAGCAGTTGGAAGAAAAAGCAACAGCAGGTTATAATTTGCTGATCGGCAATGCGAGCGGCCTGGAGTTGAAGTTAAACGGTGAGCCGGTAGAAATTTCCGGTAAAGAAGGTGAAATCGTCAACATACAGCTTCCGAAAAACTAATTGGAAGGATTTTTAACATTAGAACATGCAAACCGATCGTATTAAAATATTAGTGGACAGTATTAAACGACTCTTAAGGCGCGGGGCCACAACCCACCTAAGCAATATTGTCACTAAAACTCATGCGGCGGACCTGTCGGTTGTTTTCCGGGCGTTGTCGGTTTCGCAGCAACATCAATTGTTCGATTTGATCACCGATATCGAGCAAAAAGGGATTTTGTTCAGCGAGCTGGACGTCGATACCTTTTTAGACCTGATTGAAGACATTGATTTGGATGATATCGTCGACGTCTTTGAACAGATGCCCAACGATGATGTCGCCGATTTGTTGGGGCGTTTGCCTGAAGATAAAGCCGACGCTATCCTCGAAAAAATGAAAAAGGATGAGTCGGAAGAGGTCGAAGATTTGCTGCGGTATGAGAATGATACCGCCGGCGGCATCATGGTGCCGGATTTTATTGCTCTGACAGAAGACACCACCGCCAAGGAAGCCATTGAAGCACTGCAAAAAGAATACTCCGATGTGGAGATGCCGTTTTATCTTTATGTGGTCAATGATTATGGCAGACTGGTCGGTATTAGTTCTTTGCGCCAGCTGGTGCTGGTACCACCTGAAACACCTCTTAAAGCCTTTATGACAACCGACGTATTTTCCGTTCAGACCGACATGGATCAGGAGGAAGTCGCCAAAATCGTTGCCCGCTATGATATTTTGGCGGTACCGGTGGTAGATGATACCAACCGGCTGGTGGGGATCGTAACGGTTGATGATGTTATTGACATCTTTCGACGTGAAGCCACCGAAGACATATTAAAAATGGCCGGTGTCGGCGAAGAATTTGTCGAAACCAAGTCTGTCTTGAAAAGCACACGTATCCGCTTGCCCTGGCTTTTTGCCAGTTGCGTGGGTGGCATTCTGGCGTTTTTCATCATCGGCAAATTTGAAGGCTCCTTGGCCAAAGTTGCCGCACTAGCGGCTTTTATTCCCGTCATTATGGGTATGGGGGGCAATATCGGCACCCAGTCTTCCACCATCGTTGTGCGGGGTATTGCAACGGGTCGAATCGCTATTCGCGATTTTTGGTCCGTCCTTTTGAAGGAATTGACGATCGGGGTAATTTTAGGCGTTATTTATGGCTTACTTATTGGCAGTGTCGCACAGGTTCGCTACAGCACGAGCGCTTTGGCCATATCGGTTGGCCTAGCGGTCGTCAGCTCTATGTCTATAGCCGCCCTCGTCGGCTCTCTGGTCCCAATGGCTTTTGCGCGAATCCATATCGACCCGGCGGTCGCCACCGGACCTTTTGTCACCACTGCCATTGATATCGTCAGCGTTACCTTTTATTTCATGATTGCCACCGCGCTCTTAGGTCTTTGATTTAATGTCTGTTTTTTCCACGCCTGCCATCCTACTCCGCAGACTAGATTACGGGGATTTTGATCTCATCCTTACTTTTTTATCCTTGCAGCGGGGTAAAATATCGCTGATCGCAAAATCTGCCAAAAAAAGCAAAAAGCGATTTGCAGGCGTTCTGGAGCTTTTTTCGCTCATTGACATCGTTGTTAGCACGGGCAAGCGGCGCGGCCTGCCCATTCTGCAGGAAGCAGCCCTAAAATCTGCGTACAGCACGATTCGCAACGATATTCAAAAAACTGCTTACGCCAGTTATTGGTGTGAGTTGCTCCATAACTGGCTCGAAGACAACCAAAAACAGGCGCAACTTTACTACCTATTAAAATATGCCCTTGACCAGCTTGATAGGGGTGTTGTCACTGCAGCGGAATTGAGCGTCTTATTTCAAATGCGACTGCTCTATCTTTCCGGGCATCGCCCCAACTTGCAACAATGTGCTCGTTGCCGCAAAAATCTTGAAACGATTGAGGCCCAACAGGTTATCTTTGATATGACCAAAGGCACAATTCTGTGCCATGATTGCGCATCTGGCTCTGGCAGTCGCATCCGGCTTTCGAAGGGGACGATCAAACACCTGATCTGGTTTGAAAACGGGGATCTTAGAAAAGCTTCCAGGGTTCGGTTTGGGACGCAGGCGCTCAAGGAAAGCATAAAAATGCTTGAGGCATTTGTTCCCTATATTTTGGGCCTGCAACCACGTAGTCTTAAGTTTTTGAAAGAAATCAGGCAATGAATACGGATTGTGGATTTCGGATTGAATGGCATAAAAATTAATCACGAAAACACGAAATATAAAAAGCACGAAATTTTATTTTCTAATTCCTTTTTCATGGTATAGGGTTTTCGTGCTTTCGTGGTGAAAACAATACTCATGTCGAACAAATTCAAACAAATTCTTGAAAACGAGTCCATCGAAGCATCGGCCCCCTGCCGAATTGATATGGGGGGCTCATTGGATATCCGTACCTTTTATTACCCGCTACGACATTTGTCTCCCTGCACCTTTAATATCGCCGTCGGGCTTAGAACCCGGGTTCAGCTTATGCCGTATGTTAACGGCCGTATCAAAATTTCTTCAAAAGGCTTTAAAGGCGCGGAATTTTCCATCGATCAGGCGCCTTTTGCGCATCCACTGGGTCTGATGTTTGCGACGGGGGTATATTTTAACGCTAAAAATGTCCATATCCGGATTGAGTCCCAATCACCACCCCGCAGCGCTTTAGGCGGCTCATCGGCGGCCGTCGTGGCACTAGTAGCCGCTCTTTCAAAATTATGCCACCAGGCAGCGTTATCGCGACCGCTGACCCGTCCGGAAATGGCTATTCTGGTACAGGGGCTGGAGGAAACGGTTGCCGGGGTACCCTGTGGCTTTCAGGATCAGCTGGCAGCCCTATACGGTGGTGTCAATGTTTGGGAATGGCCTAAAGACGTTGCGGCTCCACAATTCAGAAAAAAAGGGGTTGTGCCCAAAAAAGGGCATAAACATCTTGAAAAACATCTGCTTTTGGCATACTGCGGTAAACCCCATGTTTCAAAAGATGTTAACAGTCGCTGGGTGCAGCAGTTCCTTAAAGGTAGATATCGGCAGCTGTGGGCCGAGATCATCAACTGCACCCGACAATTTGTCATGGCCATGATGGATCGAAATTATTCACTGGCCGCTGAATGGATGAATCGGGAAACGGCCATGCGTCAGAAAATGACACCAGATGTGCTTGATAAGATTGGAAAACGACTGGCCAAATCCGCCCGAACACATAAATGTGGCGCCCGATTTACGGGTGCCGGCGGTGGGGGCTGTATTTGGGCGCTGGGTGAAATTGAAAATATTGACAGATTGAAACCATTATGGGAAGAGATACTTTTATCTGAAAATGCGGCCCGGCTGCTGAATATCAATATCGATTCCCGGGGACTCTTGGTTCATTGAACTGCTAGTATTTGGTATTTAGTGTTTAGTGTTTTGTGACCTTCCAATACGAAGTACTAAAAACTAAACACCAAAAACCAAACACAAATACAGAGGAAAAAGAAAAAATGTACTTTCAGGATGTCATTGCAGAACTGAACAAATTCTGGGCCCGCAAGGGCTGTGTGATGGTCCAACCTTATGATCTGGAAGTCGGCGCCGGAACATTTCACCATGCCACGACTTTAAAGGCGCTGGGTCCTGAACCCTGGAATGTCGCCTATGTTCAGCCCTCACGACGCCCGACCGATGGTCGTTACGGCGATAATCCCAATCGCCTGCAGCATTATTATCAATATCAGGTGCTTTTGAAACCATCGCCTTTCGATGTTCAAAAGCAATACCTCCAGAGCATGAAGGCGCTGGGCATCGATCCGTTGGATCATGATATCCGTTTTGTGGAAGATGATTGGGAATCGCCCACCTTGGGTGCCTCCGGGCTGGGCTGGGAAGTCTGGCTGGATGGTATGGAGATCACCCAGTTTACCTACTTTCAGATGGCCGGCAGCGTTGAATTGCATCCTATTTCCGTCGAACTCACCTATGGTTTGGAAAGAATAGCCATGTATCTGCAGGGTGTGGACAATGTCTATGATTTACAGTGGAATGCGGACATCAAATACGGCGATGTCCATCATCAGCAGGAGGTCGAACAATCCACCTATAATTTTGAAAAAGCTGATGTACCTGCCTTATTTGATCTGTTTAAAAAATATGAAAAGGAATCCAGGCGCCAGATCGAGTACGGGCTGGTTTTGCCGGCTTACGAATACTGCCTGAAATGCTCTCATACGTTTAATCTGCTGGATGCACGCGGTGCTATCAGTGTGACCGAAAGAACCGGTTATATCGGCCGCATTAGAAACCTGGCACGCGCGAGTGCAGAAGGCTATTTGAAACAGCGTGAAGAAATGGGCTATCCGCTGCTCAATAAGAAAAAATAAAGGTTGCGAGTTGCGGGTTCCGCGTTGCGTGTAAAAACAAGAAAATATGGCAAAATGAAAACACGTAACCCGAGACGCGCAACCCGGAACAAATTCGAGGACCATATGGAAACATTTTTACTTGAGATTGGAACTGAGGAAATCCCTGCAGGTTATATCAAACCGGCCTTAGATGCGCTGGCGGCAACATTGCAGCAAAAAATGAGCGAAGCCCGG
>JASFEV010000227.1:0-7373 GCA_050124655.1 Desulfobacterales bacterium | reverse complement strand
TGAAAAAAACAGCTACCGAAGCCCATACCGAGGCCAAAGAAGCCAAGTCTGTGGCCGAAGATGTGAAATCGACCGCGCAGGCGCCGGTCGAAAAGGTGGTGACTTCGGATGGCGGGGAGCGGGTCAAGCTCGGCATCTCAGGATGGGTCAACCGAGCCGTGAACGTCATTGACGACGGAAAAAGCACCGATGCCTACTTCGTGGACAACGACAACAGCGAAAGTCGCGTCCGCTTTGACGGCACCGCCAGGGCCACCGACGACTTGACCATCGGATCCACAATTGAACTTTCAATTGCGCCAAATAAGGCCAGCGAGGTCGATCAGAACAACCAGGAGACTAACAACATTTTCGATGAGCGCATTGTGGAGGCGACCCTTAACAGCAAGCCTTTCGGCAAGCTTTCTCTCGGCAAGGGCCACACGGCATCCTACGGCAGCGCCTCACAAGATCTATCCCGAACCGACGTGATTTCATACGCGGAGGTCTCGGACACTGCAGGGGGCATGTTGTTCCGGCAAACCTCAGATGACAGCCTCACAAATGTCAGGATCGTTGATGCCTTCAGAGCCTGGAACGGTTTGTCCCGGCAAAACAGGGTGCGCTATGACTCTCCGACATTCCATGGTTTCCGCCTCGCCGGCTCGGCCATCAGCGATGAGCGCTATGATGCAGCTTTGTATTGGGGTGGACAGGGCTATGGCTTTAAGGCGGCCGGTGCCGCGGCTTTCGTTTATCCCAACGAGGACGACAGCGACTTTCAATACGACGGCTCTTTTTCACTGTTGCATGAAAACACCGGCTTGAATCTGACCCTCTCCGCCGGTTTGGCAGAGCGTGATAACCAGGGTGATGCCCAAAACTATTATGCCAAGGCCGGATGGCGGACGAATTTCTTTTCTTTCGGAGAAACGGATTTTGGCGTCGATTACACGCGATCGATGAATCTGCCCACCGGCAGGGACGAAGGCTATTCGGTGGGTGCAGCGGCTGTTCAGCAATTTGAGAAATTCGGTACGGAATTGTATTTCCTGTATCGCCTTTACTCGCTCGATCGGGAGGTTGAACCCAGTGTCCATGACATCAGCATGGGATCAATCGGGGCAAGGGTGAAGTTCTGATGGGTATATCTAAAACACATAGACGAAAAGCGCTGTTAATCAGTCTCTTGCTGATGGTATTGCTGGTTGCCGGGTGCGCCGGCATCGAGCCTTACGAGCCGCGCAACAATCGTGAGGAAGGACCGCAAAAGGGCCTTTTCAGCGGGTCAGAGGGAGAGTTCGTCATCTTTAGAAAGGCAAATGACCCGGAGACCGATAGAGAAACCAGCAAACGATTGGATGAGACCGAAGATGGCAAGTAAAAAAAGGCCAAAATCAAAAGCGGTGCGCTATAACCATGAGAGATATACAGGCGCTTGCAAGCAAGCACTGACACAAAAAGGCAGATGCGTCCCTGACGGAATACGCTCTTCTCCCGCCTTTAAAATGTAAACCTGTAGGAGATGGTACAAACGTCTCAATCCATTGCTGAAGTCGTGCGCTCTTACTGGCTATGCCGCGGTAAGTCGCCACGGCAAGCAAGTGTCATTTTTCAGGCGTGAGCAAATAGATAATAGAGGAAAGTAAAACATGAGCCCAACATTCGAAGCAACCTTTTGGGGTTTTTTTTCAGGAGCGGCCCTGGTGATAGGTGCCGCGATAGGCTACTTTGTCAGGGTACCGGGGAATGTGGTAGCCGGTGTGATGGCCTTCGGTAGCGGTGTGCTAATATCGGCCCTGTCATTTGAGTTGATGGAAGAGGCGTTTAAGGTGGCCGGTCTGACCGCGGCCATCTCCGGATTTGTTCTTGGAGGATTGATCTATGCCGTTGCCAATCACTTACTTGCGATGTGGGGCGCCAGGCATCGCAAACGATCCGGTTCCCAGCAGCCAAGCGAAGAAGACCAGGCGGGCAGTGGTATGGCGATTGCCGTCGGCGCTTTAATCGATGGCATCCCTGAATCGATAGCGATCGGATTGAGCATACTTCACGGCGGGGCGGTCAGTGTGGCCACCGTTGCGGCCATCTTTCTGTCAAACCTTCCCGAGGGGCTGTCAAGCTCGGCCGGCATGCGCCAAGCGGGACGATCGGCGGCCTATGTCTTTGGTGTGTGGACGGCCATAGCGGTTGCCTGCGGCCTGGCGTCACTCGCGGGCTACGCGGTATTCGGTGGGTTCTCGCCTTTCATCGTAGCGATGACGACGGCTGTGGCAGCGGGCGGCATGTTGGTGATGATTGTCGACACGATGATCCCAGAAGCGTTCGCAGAAGTCCACCACTGGGCGCGCCGGTTCGTGGCCATTGGGTTTCTGGTTTCGTTCATGCTGACTAAAATTACCGGCTAGTTCAGCGCCAAAATCGCAACAGAAAGATTGCCGAAGTCCTTCAATCTAGATCCGAGACGCCCGTTCGGATTCTCGATCACTGAATTCAAATGGTCGAAGACTTTGAATTTGATGGAAGTTTAAAATAGCAGTTATGATACCCGTTTCATATCTGAAATTTTGCCAATTTTTGGATACTTACAATAAAACCCCAATCTACAGATATTTAAAAGAATAGAATTTCAAAGGAGCGGAATCTCATGTTCGATTTCATACTTTCTTTGTCGACTTGGGTCGGATGCCTTGTTCTGATAACTTTCACAATTGTTATGGGCTTTGTGGTTTACATCAGTTCTTACAAGCTCATTTCAAAATACAAGCGTGAAGACATGAAGGATTCGACCTCCAATTTATTTCGCGTAGTTGGCATGCTTGTCAGCCTGATGCTGGCTTTGGCATTCTCAGAAGTCATCATTGAGATGAGAACTATTCGTAACGCAATTCAGCGCGAAACCGTGGCTCTTTCTGACATCTTCGCGGTTTTGAAGCTGTATGACCCTGCGGCGACCCGAGATATTCGAGCCATTGTGGTTGATTATGCACAGGCGACGATCGATGATGACTGGCCGGCGCTGGCGGATGACAGGCTCAGTCAGCGAGTCGGAGATTTGAAAACCCAGCTGGCTAAGGGTGTGCTAAATTTAAACCCGGCAACGCCGAATCAAGAGCTGTTGGTGTCCCACATCCTGGCCGACATCGACGCGCTTTCTGACCACCGCATTATCCGTCTGGATGCCGCATTAGCGGAACCACCGGTTTATGTACATGTCATCATCTTCGGGTTTCTGGTGACCATGGCTTGCTTCGGGGTCTATCGACCGCAAGCGCCGCTGATTGTGCTCGTAACGATCTACACAATATTCGTCGGCCTGGTGCTGTATCTCGTTCTGGCTTTGAGCGATCCGTTTCAAGGTAGCTTTGCTGTTCCGTCAGCACCGTTTGAGCACCTGGTCGAGACATTGCAATCAAAAATCAGCTAAAGGTGTTAACGCGCCATTCATTTTAACGCATAGCACTTTGTCAATATCAAAGATCGGACCCCATTTTCACAATAGGCTATGCATCTATAAATTTGACACGGTTCCATACTTACGGTATTTAAATTTCACCATTCTACATTGTCTTACCAACATTCAAACTGCATAAGTTCCAATGGAGGGCAAAAAAAATATTATGCCCGGAAAGATTTCGATATGAACTCACCTGATCGATCTTCAGACGATAAATTGTTTGTGGCCAGAGCGCTCGAGGCAACCATCCATGTCGGCCTGGTCGTTCTGCTTTTATATTGGTGTTTTCAGATTGGCCGGCCGTTTCTCCAGATTATCGTCTGGGGCATCATTATTGCCGTAGCAATCCACCCCTGGTACGACCGGCTGAAGTCCGGCCTGGGTGGGCGTGGCCGTCTGGCGGCAACCCTGATCGCACTCTTGGCACTGATCGTCCTGCTCGTTCCGGCGTATATGCTTTCCGGATCTCTTATCAACACTGCACAGGAGTATTCGGCACAGCTCAACGCCGGAACACTAAGTGTACCACCGCCATCGGAGAACGTTAGATCCTGGCCGGTCATCGGCGAACCTTTATACAAGTCATGGAGCCTGGCCGCGGACAATCTCGGCGCTGCCCTGAGCAAATATACCCCGCAGCTCAAAAAGTTTGGTATGCCGCTGTTGACCGCTGCTGCGGGTGTCGGGGTCGGGATCCTGAAGTTCGTGGTTTCGATCATTATCGCCGGTGTTCTGCTGGCAAATGATGCCGGTGGCGGTAGGGCAGCGCGGGCAATTGCGACGCGGCTTGCAGGTGAGAGGGGGACAATGGCCGTCGAACTTGCGGTGGCGACTGTGCGAAGTGTTACCCTGGGCATTCTGGGCGTGGCACTCATCCAGACAGTCCTGGCAAGTCTTGGTTTTCTTGTAGTCGGCGTTCCGGGGGCGGGGCTTTGGGCCTTGCTGGTGCTGATTCTGGCTATCGTCCAGCTTCCCACGATTTTGGTCCTGGGCCCGATTATTGTCTACGTGTTTTCCACCAGCAGTACGGCTATCGCAGTTGTGTTTGCGATCTGGAGTATCCTTGTCGGCATATCTGACGCCTTTCTGAAACCGCTTTTAATGGGTCGCGGCGTCGATGTTCCCATGCTTGTCATCTTTATTGGTGCAATCGGCGGTTTCATGACATCGGGTATTATCGGCCTCTTCATTGGCGCGATCATCCTCGCGCTCGGCTACAAGCTTTTCTTACTATGGCTCGACGAGGGCATTCAGCCGGAAGGCGAGCCATCTAAATCTGAGTAGCGGACATACCGGTAATCATTAAAAGCTGAAAGCCAATCATGATTTCATTATCCACACGCACCAAAAATGCAATCAAGCCCGCTCTGGCCGTGGTAATCGCATACGGCATCTCCCTGGGGATGGGCTGGGAAAATCCTTACTGGGCAGGATTCGCGGTGGCGATGATCAGCCTGTCCACATCCGGACAGTCGTTGAACAAGGGCACTATGCGGATGCTGGGCACCCTGGTGGCTGCTACAGCAGCGCTGACTTTCATAGCCTGGTTTCCCCAGGACCGCTGGTGGTTTATATCTGTTTTGTCCGTCTATATCGGTTTCTGCACATATATGATTGCCGGTGACCAGCACCAGTATTTCTGGTACTGCAGTGCTTTCATCGTTTTGGTCATCGGTGTCCATTCCGCCGGAGAACTGCCCAATGCTTTTAACATCGCGGTTTTGCGCACTCAGCAAACCGCAATGGGCATCCTGGTCTACGCTCTGGTATCCGTTTTTCTATGGCCGGTGCGGGCCCAGGACATGCTCGATGAGGCCACGCGCAAGCTGTTTACAACCCAGGCAACGATCTACCGAGCCTACCGTGCTCTTTTAAGCGGTAAGGGCACAGCCGAGGATTCACGCCCGCTGAGGATGCAAGAGGTACAGCTTCTGAATCAGCACGCCCAGGCCCTGAGCGCGGCTGAGACAGACAGCTATGAAGTGTGGGAGGTGCGCCATCAGTGGCGGCGCTTCCATCAACAGTCCAGCGCCCTGATGGTGGCGCTTGACCAGTGGCGCGAGAGTTTTGCCGAAGTCCAATCGCTCGATCTGAATAAAATCTTACCCAATTTGAAGGCGATGTGCATAGAGCTTGACATGCGCTTCGAGGCGATTGAGCGCATGCTGTCCGGAAAACCTGCGGAGCACACACCACAGACAGTCACCCTTAAGATCGATTTGGCTGCAACGAGCGCCCTGGCCCATTTCCCAAAAGCGGCGGTGACGGTAATCATAAAACAGCTCAATGGCCTCGAGGTGCTTAGCCGCTCCCTTTTTTACAGTGTTCGGGACATCAAAGGCTATGGCCGGCCACCCTCGAGCCCTGTCGCGAGGGAAGCCCGTGCCGGCATTCTCCGTATCGACCCGGACCGATTGCAGGCAGCCCTTAAGACAATAGCGACACTCTGGGCAGCGTTTCTTGTCTGGTTTTACATCGACCCTCCGGGACATTCAACGTTTGTGGAGTTCGCAACCATCATTGCCATGGGCTCGGCGATGGTGGGCTTGAGTCCGGTAACAATGTTTACGCCATTTATCGTCCTCACGCTTGCCGCAGGCGTCTTGTATATCTTCGTCATGCCGCACCTCTCAGGCTTCACACAACTGGGCGTAATGTTATTTAGCGCGGTATTTGCGGTCTACTATCTGTTCTGGCAGCCGCGCCAGGGTCTGTCGAAATCGATTGGCGCTGCGATGCTTCTCAATATCATTGGTGTGCAGAACCAGCAGACCTACAATTTCGCCGGTTTTGCGAATACCGTTGTTATGATTGCGGTAGCGAGCGGCATCGCCATCCTCATCTGGTATGTTCCACCGTCACCGCATCCCGAAAAAGTTTTCCTGCGCCTGCTCGCTCGCTTTTACCGGCAAAGTGAATTTCTGATATCGCGCATGGCCATGGATTGGACGCAAAAACCAGGTTTGGTCGAAAGCTGGAAGTTGATATTTTACCAAAACGATCTTTTGGAGTTGCCGCAGAAGCTCAGGGCGTTGGGAGGTCAAATTGACCAGCGATTATTTCCCGGAGCGACGCCTGAACAGATACAGGCGATGGTGAACAGCCTGCAAGCACTTGCATTGCGGCTCAAGGACATGGCCGATATGCGCAAGTATCCCCAGGCGACATTCCTTGTACAAGAATTACTGGATGACGTGCGCTCCTGGCGCATGGGGATCCAAGAGCTATTCCAACGCTGGTCTAAAGACCCGGCGGCTGAGCCGGACGAAAAACTTCAGAATAAGCTGTCTGCCAAATTAAACGAGATGGAAAAGCGCCTCAATCAGACACTGAGCCAGACCGAAGAGAAAGAACTCCGTGATTCCGATTACCAGAATTTCTACCGGCTGGTCGGTAGTTACCGGGGGCTTTCGGAATCAATCGTTGAGCACGCAAATTTGGCCGGGAGTTTGAACTGGCAGGAGTTGGAAGAAGAGCGATTTTAGAACAGGTTTCAGGTTTGAGTGTTCAGGTGTCAGCAATAAAGTGGTTTCAGGTGTCGGGTGTCAGGGTAGTATAAAGACGAACGTCCAACATTGAACTTTAAACTTCCAACGTCGAACAGGGATTAGGAAAAACTACATATCTGACTTTGAAGAATGAAATTAAAAATAAAGATACAAAGCAATTCCACATTGGATGTTGAACGTTGAGCGTTCGATGCCTGTCCGCCCTCCTGAGGCGTGTAAACCTCTGGAGGGTTCGACGTTATTTTTTATTCCTGCATTACGAGATCTGAACATTAGTATCAGGCCGCGGTAATAAGGAGTTGAATATGCATTTCATACCGAAAGAATTCACCATTGGTGGTGTCTATTTTCCACCTTTGCTGATTGCCGGCATTCTGGGCGTGACACTGGCGATATTGACGGCCATGCTGCTCAACCGTTTTCGTCTG
>JASFEV010000226.1:0-7431 GCA_050124655.1 Desulfobacterales bacterium | reverse complement strand
AGCAAACAATGGACCACGATCATCATCGAAGAAGAAAATGAAATCGCCGTCTTTGCCCCCGAACCACCGGGTTTTCGTGGCGGCAATTAATCTGATGAGCGCAACGGCCGCGATGGTGAATGATAACCCGGATAAATAGGTGATTGAATATTGAAAACGCACCGCCCCTTCAACGGCTTAGCGCTTTGACAAATAGCGAATTATTCAAGCAATGTATTTCCAGTCTCAATTTTAAACACCCCTTTGATATATCTACCAGATTGTGATAGCCATAATTGAACCTAACCGTCAGCGCTGTCGCAATGAAAGCCAGCCGATCAAGAATCCAAAAACGATATCGTTCACTGCTGCAAAAAGCCGTCAGACGAGGCAATGTCGAACTGGTCTTTACCACCAGCAGCTTTATCGAATCCCTCGGATCAAGAGACAGGAATTGGTATCGTTCCCAAACAGCAATTATCACCTTTGGAGAATGCTGGCCGCTGGGGACGGAACTCATTTTCAATAAAAAATTCCACAGCAAAGTGGCGGCCTTGATCCAGGTAACCCGCGCCGCCAAAGCGCGTGACGCTACCGGACTCGGATACTTAGCCTATGCCCTTTCCCAGGGGGATCGCACAGTGCTTACCGATAGCGCCGACGATAAAGCCATCAAAATTGTGGCTTCTGCCATTCAGCGCCCCGATGATTTCTGGCAATGGATCAGTTGGCAGAAGGCATCGGCCACTGAAAATTTGCTGATCGATAATGCCTCCCGTTTTAAAAGCGCCGGGCTGCCGCATGACAGAGCTGTCGTACAAGCCGCTGCCTATTTAACGGCAACAGGCCAATTACCGACTATCACCGCGGGCCAGGCGGCGGATCCGAAATTTCCCTACTGGATTGTTTTTGACAACCACACCGTTATCGGTCGACAGGTATTGCGGGATATCGCCCGGGACCTCCATATTCCCCTGTTACAACTGGAATGGACGTTTTTTTATTTTGAAGGTGCTAGAACCAATGGCGCCATTTCTTCAAAATGGTGGGACCTTTACTGCAACTGGCAATTTAAGAAAATCGATCTGGCTGCCAATGAGGCGCATCTCCTCTGGGATCCCGCCAAGGTTCAGGTACTGGAAGCTCTGGCACAGGAGAGCCGCCAGCTCAAAAATGACCTTTACCGTTGGAAATTAGCGAATTCGGAAAGTATAGCAGCGCTTAAAAGACAGGTTCAGCTCCATATCGATCATATGGATGAGATTCAGCGCGACCAAATAAAATTGTTTTAAATGCAGCGGTCATCATATGAATCTGCCAACGCCGTTGCCGCTGATGCGATTGCACAAAACCAGAATCCAGGAGGTGCCATGTCCGCCATCGTCGACAATCCCGAAGCGTATTTCTCGCAATTTGTTCCCAGCCGGGACGCATTCTTAATGCAACTGGAACAAGAAGCCCGGCGTGATGCCATTCCCATTGTCGGGCCGGTTGTTGGAGAATTACTGTTCATCCTGGCCCGTGTCAGCGGGGCCAAACGTATTCTCGAACTGGGTACGGCGACCGGGTATTCGACTATTTTTCTGGCCAGTGCCTGCGATGATGTCGCCGGCCGGGTGGTCACCCTGGAGCAGGATGCGGCCATGGCCGAAAAAGCGCATAATAATTTCGAAAAGGCCGGGCTGCAGCATCGTATCGAGCTGCGCGTTTGCGATGCGCTGCAGGAGCTGGCGACCCTGGACACCATCTTCGATCTGATATTTATGGATATTGAAAAGGAAGATTATGCCCGTGCGCTGCCGTATTTCCGTAATTGCATTAAAAAAGGCGGCTTGCTGGTCGTCGATAATGTCGGATTCAAAGGCGCCGATGGGTTTAATCGCGCTATTGTCGAGCAGGCGGATTGGCGCTCGGTCTCGCTCTTTTCGTTTTTACCCGCCCATTCGCCGGAATATGACGGCATATGTCTGGCAATCCGCCAGTGAAGCTTCCCCGCGGCAAGCCGCGGGGTATTCTGGCGAAGGAGAGTAAAGCTCCCCGCGGCAAGCCGCGGGGCATCATTAGTTTTCCTCCCCTTTGACGGGGGAGGACCAAGGTGGGGGTGAGCAATTGGCCATGCTTCCCCCTCCCCTAACCCCTCCCACCGAGGGAGGGGAATTCAAAGGATGCCATTCATCCCCTTGGCAAGCCAAGGGGCATTCTGGCATGTTTCGGTAAATTTTCTTAAAAAGAGGGTGTTTGCCATTACCGAATCTGCAAAATCCAGAGCCACGATTGAGGTACTTTTTTTAAAAAAATATCTGAATCTTTCATGCCATATCAGCGTTCGAAAATTCTTGGGTTACGCATTTGAAACAAGTAATTTCAAATAAATTCAGTCGTTCGGATTTTAAACGAGAGGAGATATCAAATGACATACGAGGAGATTATCCAGTTCCACGGACATGAATGTCCGGGGCTTGCCATCGGGTACAAAATGGCCACTGCTGCGATGGAGGCTCTTGAATCGCTGCGGGCCGAGGACGAAGACCTGGTGGCAATCGTGGAAAATGATGCATGCGGCGTTGACGCTTTACAGTGTGTCACTGGCTGCACGTTTGGTAAGGGAAATTTACTGTTTCGCGACTACGGGAAGCAGGTCTATACCATCTACTGCCGGGCAAGGCGATCGGGTGTCCGTGTGCATTTTCACGGAAATGAGATTCCAGAGGACTTGCAGGAGGACCGCAGCGCCCTTGCCAAATGGATTCTGTCTGCTCCCAACGACAGCATCCTCTCTGTAACGCAAGCATCCATTCCCGAACCTGAACCAGCAAAGATCCGTGAGTCAATACCATGTGCGTTCTGTGGTGAGAGCGTGATGGAATCGCGCATCCAGCAATTGCATGATAAACCCGTTTGCATCCCATGTTATGAGAAGCAACCGTAGTTCAAGCAAAATGGTCAGACGCAGATCAACAATTCGCGCTGCTGATGTCTGAAGTTCGCCCGTCGAAAAAAATCAATCATTTTATTAACAGATTCAGTGATATTGAGTCATCTCAGGCAAATATCTTGAGGAGCCAGGTACGAATATCTTCGATTTCTTCGGCACAAACCGCATGGGGCATGGGGTACTCATGCCAGTCGACCGCGTATCCCAAACCGGTGAGGGCCTGTCGGGTTTCAATTGCTTTGGGCAACGGGATGACCGGATCCGTTTGCCCATGCGCCATCATGATGGGCACCTGTTGGCCGGCTGAGCTGAACGTTGAGGCTGTTTGCGCTATGGTCGGCAGATGCATTGACATGGCCAAAATACCGGCCAGCTGTTTCTCGTATTGCAGGCCGGTGTGCATAACAATAGCACCGCCCTGAGAAAAACCAGCCAGGACAATTCGATCCGAAGCCATACCGGATCGCATTTCGTTTTCAATCAAAGCGTTCAGCATTCCGACCGATTCATTGAATTGATTCAGGTCGATCGAACTGGCTGTTAGTTCCACGTCAAAAATATCAAACCAGGCCCGCATGACAACACCGCCGTTGATGGTGACCGCTCGCATGGGTGCATGCGGAAACACATATCGTACGGGTAACGTGTCGGGCAGATGCAGCTCAGGCACAATGGCCTCAAAATCATGGCCGTCAGCCCCCAGACCGTGCAGCCAGATAATCACTGCCGCGGGATCACTGAAAGGATTGACTTCAATACGTTCGGGAAGCTTTGAACTCAATTGGATGAACTCCTTATATATTTAGTTTCAGCTGACAGCCTTTTTTGCTCCTGGCTTCTCGCTTCTTGCTTCTGGCAGGAAGTATAGAATCAGTAGCCAAGAGCCAGCAGCCAGCGGCCAGTAACCAGCAGCAAGGAACCAGTGGCCAGAAGATTTGAACTTAGTGCCCTTTGTGCCTTTGTGGTTTTTATATTCTTTTCGCGACAGATGAGCACCTTGACAATTCTTAACACGAATGTCAAATTGAACCTATGCCTCAATATGGTATCCATATCCAGGAATGGCCCGATTTGAATAATCCGCTGTTGATCGCCGGATTTGATGGTTGGGGCAACGCGCTCAAAATTTCAAGCGGTATGGCCGCCTATCTGATCCGGTTGTTTAAAGCACAACCATTTGCCGTAATGGACCCCGATGCCTATTACCGCTATGACCAAAACCGACCAGTGGTGCAGATAGAAGATGGCGTCATGAAGCGCTTGTCTCTACCCGAAGGTGCTTTTTATGCCGCGCAGACAGCACCGGATGAACCCGACCTGGTGATTCTGCAGGCCGAAGAGCCCAACCTCAGATGGGTCGGATTTGTTGAAGAATTCTACGGCCTTTGCGAAAAACTCGAGGTTAAATCCATTATCACCATGGGCAGTATGTATGACCATGTCCTGCACACCGATCGAATAATTTCGGCAATTGCTTCCAGCGCGGCCCTGTCTTCGATTTTGCAGCAAGAGCGCGTGACCCCCATCAGCTATCAGGGACCCAGCGCCATTCATTCCATCATCCACTCGGAAGGTT
This sequence comes from Desulfobacterales bacterium, assembly GCA_050124655.1. Lineage (GTDB taxonomy): Bacteria > Desulfobacterota > Desulfobacteria > Desulfobacterales > JAHEIW01 > JAHEIW01. The sequence continues at coordinate 2,941 of JASFEV010000226.1, read as the reverse complement.
TGAAAAGAAACTATGACTGCATGAGCATATGGTGCCATTGTCCATATTATCTGCAGGGTACAACCCACTATGGTATTTTAGCTCACTTGGGAAAATTGTTGGGCGCTTTGGGCGGCTTTGAAATCAGCACCGAGGATCTCGAAATCAGCTGGGAAAAACTGCATGAGCAGATCGAGCAGCTGATCCAAAACAATGCTGAGATTCAGGCCGTCATCAAGCAAATCCGAAAGGCTAAAATGCAAGGGACTGCCGCAGATATGAAAGGCACCCTCAAGTCCGACGAGAAAATTATCAATATTCAGGACTTTTTGCAGCCCAAATAAGGGCCGGTCCGCTGAACGCTGCAGATCATGTTTTCATCCCGCCAAAGACTATTCTCCGCATAACATTCAGAATCGGCCGTGCCGCCCACGAAAGGCCGCAGTACGAGAGCTGTGAGACATGTAACGTCCACGCGTCAGGGAATGATGACTTCTGACGTTGTGCGTACGGTAGTGGCGCTGATCAGAACTTCTTTTTGACCGATGCTTGTTATAGTGCCCATCTTTAGAGTGATGACGACTATGCTTCTTATGGTGACCGTATTTGTGGTGATGGCGCCTGTGCTTGTAGTGATGCTTGCGGTAAAGGCTCAGGTTATGGCGTTTGTAGCTTGAGTAGTAGCCTCTTTTGCCGATGCGGTAATAGGGATAATAATATCCGTACCTGTAACTGCCCCAGTCGTCGTATTCGGCGCTTTCGGCAGCTTCCTCAGCTTCGCGCAATATCTCGTCGGCTTCCTGTACCGCCGCTTCGGCGCGTGCGGCGGCGGCTGCAATTCGCCGCTCCGCCTCCAGTTGTCGTTCCAGTAAAAGCGCTTCTCTTTCAACGAGTTCCGCCCTGGCCATTGCCAAGCGGTCTTCTTCAAGGCGCTGTTCATGGGCCGCCTCATCATGAGGAATCTCAGGCGTTTTCATCAAAAGCTCAGCCTGTTTAGGCGGCTTATGGTTGGTGAAATGTCTGACGCCGTTTTCGTCCGTCCACGAGTAAATATCGGCGTTGGCGGTCGGGGCTATGAAACCGGCTAACCCAAGGGCTGCCAGCGTCAGTGCTATTATTTTCAACCGAGTCATAGGTGCCTCTCCCTTCGGCCTGCTGCAGGCCGCTTTGATGCACTTTCGGTTACATGCATAAGATTAAAAACAAAAAGTAATTTAACCATCGATTCTTGATCTGTAAACTACAATCTGCTGTAGGTACCTGTAACTCAAGACGCATCAGGCGTCAAGCCCGTCGACATTATTTCTGTAAAACTGGTTATTAATCGAAGATTTCCGCAAAGCAGGATCGCAAAAGACCTGCCTTCGACGTGATTCATTTTTCGAGAATTAAAGTGAAAGTTATTTTAAAAATAGTAGATCACGTTCAAGGGCAAGGCGAAAACCGATTCAAAAGTGGAGCATACACGATAGTATTCGAGCATTTTGAATCGGTTTTTAACACAGCCCTTGGGCGTTAGATGCTGTTTTTAAAATAACTTTCAGTTGGCTTCCTAAGACACTTCCGCTCCCCTGCCACCACCGACACTCTCCTCCGGAGTTACACCTGCCTGTCCCCTACTCCGGACGATCTCGGATGCAATTTTATGGTGAAGCTGTTCTTGACGAGTGGGAAACAGTCGCCGATTCAATTTGCCGGTCTGGCGAGCCTCTTCAAGGAAATAGGCCAACACATCGAGATCAGCGGCGACGGGGCGTCCGCTTTTTCGGGCAGCTTCGATTTTGGCCAACACGGCGATAATTCCATAAAGGTAAAGGCTTAGGGTGGTAATGCGCCGCAGGAAAAACTGCTTTTGCGTTATCGAGCGCCCGAATAAAATAGTGCCCATCAAAATCATCAAGCGTATTCGGCGTGCATTTGATTTGGCAAAGCGTAAAGCGCGGTTCATGCGTTTATCGTCAAAGTTCAGCGGCCAACTGCTGCGGCGAAACATCTCTTTGATGAGGGTGATCAATTGCGACACCCGACCGGATGATTGGGCCTGAATGCGCTTGCTCAATGTTCGCAAAACAAACATGGCCGGATACATTGAATGAATTTCAGTTGTGCCTTCAAAAATGGTGGCCACCCGGAAATCACGCATGCGTCTTTCATAGGGTTGGGTGGTCAGATAACCGGAGCCGCCGGCAACCTGGAGCGCATCATAAATGGCATCCCAGGCACGGGTGGTGCCAAACAGTTTACAATGCGAGCTTTCCATGGCCACCAGGGCAGTGGGATTGGCTTCGAGCATCCCGGCCGTAAAAGCGGTTATTGCAGAGGCCACATATCCATTGACCTTGGCTTGAACCATTTTTTCCTGAATGAGCTCAAACTGATTAATCGGAACGCCAAATTGTACCCGTTTGGCGGCCCGCTCGGCCATATCCGCCAGGGACTGCTTCATCATGCCGGCGGATGCCGCGCCCAGTGCCATTCGTCCATAATTTAAGATGACCATGGCAATTTTGAAACCGTCACCAGGACCACCCAGCAGATTCTCCCGTGGAACCTTGACATTTTTAAACTGAATGGCGGCCGTGGAGCTGGCCTTGAGCCCCATTTTGGGCATATCTTTGCCGATTGTAACGCCCTCCCAACCGGTCTCGACGATAAAGGCGCCCATGTACCCGGGCCGGGCCGCATCCATTTGTGCAAATACCGTTAACCCGCCCGCATAATTGGCATTCGTAATGTAAGTCTTGGTACCATTTAAAATATAGTGCCGCCCGTCCTCGGATTCGGTTGCAAATGTTTCAATGTGCTGCGCATCCGAACCCGTCTGGGGCTCGGTCAACGCATACGAAAAAATCATATCTCCACTGGCTGCCGGAGACAGATATTTGCGCTTCTGATCCTCCGTGCCGAATAACACAATTCCTTTAATGCCAATCGAAAGATGTGCCAAAGCGAGAATCCCCAG
>JASFEV010000225.1:0-7644 GCA_050124655.1 Desulfobacterales bacterium | reverse complement strand
CCCTGAGCAGTGGTGGCAGTGGCGCGAGCTGTTTTTTTTCGACCTCCAGCGGCGGCGGGCGGAGCCATTAGTAGCATTTTGATCTCTGTAATTCTTCTTTTTATATGTCAAATATCTGCATTTTTCGGGGGTAGACCTACCCCTATTAGTTGCATCTCCTGATAAGCTTAAATACTTTATATACCTGTTAAAATAAAATTGGCGACTAAGGATCGCTTGAATGCGTATCACCTAGTCGCCATCTATCAAATAATCCACCGGTGTTTAAGATGCTTGATAGGTGAGCATTCCACCAAGATTCGATACGCCAATACCTTGGGCGGGACTCCAATTCCGATTCTCGGCTATATAGGATCGTGAATCAAGCTCTATCAGACCCATGATCGTTTCGGCCACAATACGTGCGCCAACAGGACCCAGCCCTTCTCCAGGTTCAAATTCGCCAGGTTTCGTCTCGCGACCAATTTCGGCTGCTTCCCTTAAGATGTAAAACCACAAGGGGGTTCCGTTTGAGAGATCAACAGCGCCGCTGGCAATGCTTTGGGTCGAATCACTGACATTATCAATTTCAGACGCCGGCCTTTGCAAGGCACTGGCGATATTTTCCCCGCAAGCCAACAGAGCGGTGATCAATCGGTTATATTCCCGCAGACAAGCTTGAAAATAATCAGTATGCTTTGTTTAGACTATTTACTGACTTTGATGGCATACTCCCCGGTACCGCCGGAAGTGTTGTAATGCCGAACTTGAAGGAAATATTCACCCGGGCCGAGGTCGGCCACAATTTTCGAATTGTACCCCGCACCCCCATCATCATCTTCGGCAATCAGGTCGGTGGCGCCGCCGGGGCCAAAGAGCTTCATAACCACATCGGTCTGTCCGCTGGTTTCCACCGTGTAACGGCCTTCCGTTGCGGCCGTAAACTTGAACATGTCTTCTTCCCCGGGCTGACCGATGCTGGCCGGGGTGCCGACAGAATCATAAACCGGCAGCTCAACCGGCTCCGGAATCTTGTCCCGGGGGTAGGCCTGCTCGCTGGCGATAAAGGCCTTGTCCAGTTTTGATAGCAACTCGTTGGCGTGCGTACCCTGACCGCTTTTGGTCCAACTGCCGGGAAACGCATACAGCATAATCGAATCAGGGTCAAATTCGGTTCCCCTGATCTGGTCGAAACTGTATTTGCGGATGACGTTGTGACGGGTTTGCTCCGGCGTCCAATAATTGGGGGGACCCGCCAAATCACGAATAACGACATCTTCGTTCCATTCAATGCCGCCTGCCGGATTCTGGTGCTCATGAGCCAGACCAATGGCATGGCCGAACTCATGCGCCGAGGTGCCCCCGTCCTGAAAGCCCAGATTCATGGTGGGTTGATTCTGCGGAATGTTCAGGCAGTCGGTTCCCACATATGACCAGGCTCCGTCGGAAGGATCAAAGGCAATGCGAATTTGGGCTTTGGCGGCATCATTGAACTCAAATTTCAGATTGGCATGCTCAGTCCACCAACCGGCCTGTTCCTGGGCCAGCGCCTTTTGTTCTGGCGTACCACCCATAAAGCGTACTTGCAGGGTCGAGCCGTTGGGCCACAGCTTGCGAATGACAATGATGGCCTCCAAACCCCGCTGGGGGCGGTTTAAATCCCGTGGTAAAATTTTATCAAAACACATTTTTGGATATTCAGTCATCGTATCCCTCCTTTTCTGTGAACATCGATACAAAAAACCATCGATGTCGGCTCTCTAATGGTTTTTTTCATCTTCAGATGCCGCGCCTGTGTCAGCCGGGTCCGAAGTCTCGCGTTTTCGCTCGCCAGCGCTGCGATCACCCAATTTTTTTATCTGGGTTTCCTGGATATTTACCGAGGCATTGTTTGCTGTCGATTCCTCCTGCAGCGCATCAACTTCGGCGATAGTCTTAACACCGGTTAGTTCATCAGATGGCGCCACATCCGCTTTGTATTCATCGTATAGATCAAACCAGGGCAGTCCGCAGTCCGTGTAAGATCTGGCATCAACAGGCGTCGGTGGCGGTTGCCTTCCGGTCAATGCCAGAAAATCATGACTGTTGACAATGTGAATGGCGACACGCCCATAATTGCCTTGGTCCCAGACATCGATACCGTATGGATCGGAATATATTTTTTGTTTCATCTGACCGCCGGCGCCAAGCCCCATGGATTGGGGGCCGCTGCTGGCCTTTGGCGCCGCAAATCTGACCGGACCGGTCTCGGGGCGCGATGGCGGCTTGTCCGGGAATTGGCCCGGCTTGGGCTCAAAAACCATTACTTGAATGCCGCCGTATATTTCCATGCCCGTGAGCGAGGCCTCGATGGTGTAATCCTTCCCCAGGGGCATGGCAACAAACTGCCGAATAGACCCCTGACCGGTATTGACGCCATCCAGCCAGGGCTGATCCGGGCACACGATATAGTTTTGCGGGCCGGCGTTGAGCCCCTCGGAAAAAGCTTCACCGGAGATGACATTGACGCCGCCCACAGCGATTTTTACGGCATTGGGTTTCCATTCAGCGGCATGAAATCCGATCCACATCGCCTCCCGCTGGTACATGGGAATAAAGGCACCGCCTTGCTCCAGCCATTGCGTCGGAATGCGCTCCTTAAATGATGATACCTTGAACAAAGGAAATCGGCCGAGGCCCGGCGGCAAGGGATAAGTGCGGCCATCATCTGGAATGCGAAGGGTGCGATGCAAAGCCAGCGCAAAGCGTTCGCCTATCCGAATAAATTGATCATCAATGATGACATCCAGCATCAAACACCCCCGCGGTTTGCCTTTTTGAACCAGGGATGAAAATTGAAGAAAACGGGACTCAAAAAGAACGGTACGCTAAAAAGCGTCACTGATTGGCTGTTTGGCAGGTTCTCGAGGGACCCGACGCTCCAAGGCGATTGAAAGAGAGAAAGAATTATTGGATGCCCTGTTGAGATAACCTGTGCTCTTAAATATAAGTAAGAAAGAGGAAAGGTAAATGCCTATTTATATATTTTTGATGAAGAACGGCAGCGTTTCAAAGCGTCCTCTGGACAGAAGGCTTTATTTGTCATCATCGGGGCCATCAGACAGCGGGCCGAGCATACAGTCGCGGTATTGCTTTTTTTGTGCGTTTTGATCACCCAGAATCGGATGCAAATCTATATTGGGTGAGTATTCGCTGGCGGGTACCTTGCGACCCAGGGCCTCGGCCATGGCGCGAACGTGGTGGGGTCCGGCCCCGCAGCAGATGCCAATGTAATTGATGCCCATATCGCGGGCCTGCACGGTGAAATCAGCCATTTCAAAGCGTGTCAGCACGAATGGATCCAGCGCCACCGGAAAGGCATTTTTACCGTCCGACAATCGCAAATCGAAAAAGCTCGGGCTGTGGTTGTCAGTGCGGTAAGGGACCGGTAGTGCAGCCACATAGCCGCTGACCTTTTGCCGAATTTCCGCTAGGATCGGCAGCATGGTTTGCGGGCCGCGCCCGCAGTTCAATCCGACCACATCAGCGCCGTTTTCTTCGAGAATCTTGCAGGCCTGCGGCCAGGCATAGCCATCGCAGCTTTTGGCAGTGGCCGGCGTAAACGTGATGACCGCGGGCAAGCCGGCCTCTTTGATGACCTCCAATGCGATTAAAGCCTCGCCCAGGTGACTGAATGTTTCGGCAACGATAAAATCAACCTTGCCTGAAATGGCCCACTGGACCTGCTCGTTAAAGATGGCCCTGACCGTTTTTTCAGACATTTCCAAACGGCTGGTGTCATATTCCCAGGTATTGCAGATGTTTCCCGCTGTCAGGCACCCGTTTGCGTCCGCCACGTTTTTTGCCAGTTCGACAGCCTTAACATTCAGGGTCTCGAGCTGATCTTCCAGACCGACTGATTTCATTTTGGAACGGTGACCGTAGTATGTAAACGCAACAACCACCTCGGTTCCCATTCGTATAAACTCCAAGTGCAGTTGTCTGACCGCATCTGGAAATTTTAAGATGGCTTCCGGCACAAAGGGCCCGGCTTTTAAATAGCCTCTTCTTTCAAGTTCAAAAAGGTAACCTTCGGCAACAAGGACAACATCTTTTTGCAGTTTATCTGACAGGGTTTCTTTTTTAGCGGTCATCAGAACCTCCTGAGATGGGATTACCATCGATAATATTTTACGCACATGTAATTGCGCTAAATAAATTTTCCCTCCGCCCAGATATTGACGACATCCATATAGTTCATCACCTTCAGGGGTTCTTTTTCAACCCCCAATTCTTGGATGGCCTTATATAAAAGTTTTTTATGGCAATCATCGGAAAAAGAATCGCCTGCTGAACCTGATGGCACCGTCTCCAGACCGATGGATATGCAGATCTGGGGCGTGGTGATGCATACCCACTCTACTTTGATTTTTCCTGAAGAATCTTGCCAAATCTTACTTTCTCTTAGTTTGCTGACGCTTACGGTTCGGCAACCTATTTTTTGAAGATATCTCAGCACAGAGGCCCGATTGGCTGCCGGTGGCGGATCGTTTGTTATTTCCAGACCTGCCTCCGCCATCACTGTTTGCAGAGTGTTCCAACTCGTGGTGTCTAAGGGAAAATCAAATAATTCAGCCGGGTTTTCGAACCATTGCTCCAGGCTGTGATCTTTGCTCTTGAGTCTTTTAAGTTTTAAACCACCTTCAACACCTTTTCTGAATTTCGCATTTACCGCTATGCCCGGAATCCACAAATAGGTATCTTCAATGCTCTGGGACTCCAAAAAGGGGTCTAAATTACTGTAACGTTGTGCAAACCCACCGGAGACAGAGCCAAACCCTCTCCATTCCCAATGTAAGCCGAGTGCCATTTTTGTGTTGGACCTTAAAGCTAAATCGCCCGTTATTTTACAAAAGCTTTTAGGGCGTCGTCCATCAAGATAGGTACGTAATCCGCCTGCGATGGATATGCTTGCCGAAAAAACCAACAACGCGCTCAGTGCGGCTGACTTTATAAAAGAATTGGCTGCAAAAAAGGCCGTGTCATCTAATATCCAAACATTCGGGCTGACTTGGGTTGCAGGGAGCGCTTGCAATGCGCTGCAGGTTTCCATGCAGAAAAGCAAGATAAAACATGAATCTATTCTGACCGAAATGATATACCCAAATAGGACCGAAATCTTGCCGGTTGGCTATTTTTAGAGGCTCTCCGCATTTGCGCTGGACATCGATATCCCTGTCGCCTCGCGCAACGATGCCGGACGGGCATCTAAGCGACGACTGATCCCGCAAATTCATGATGTCAAGCGCATCGGTTGTGTTGGTCATAAAGGCCAGCAGTAATATGATCGCACATGTATAGAAGATGTATTTAATCATGAAGGTCTCCATTTTGGATCAGACTTGTTTTATTGGGCACAAAAACCATTGGGCCGATGTGATTAAAAGTGGTTTCAAAACCTTAGATCAGGTTCAAGGGCAAGGCGTAGGTCGATCGGGAAAGTGCAGTCCGCCTGAGGCGGATGAGCATTTACCGGAGGTCTGCAACGCAGCCATTGGGCCTTAGATGGGGTTTTGAAACTACTTTTAGGTCAACCCGGTAAAATCAAAACTGAGCTTCCCCTGAAATTTTTCAACGCGTTTAAAGATTTCCTTGAGCATCGTCTGTTCGATGCGTGAGAGTTTTTTGGGATTGATGTAATTGTTCGGAGCGATGTTCTCTTCAACCATTGCTTTTACCTGGCGCGCCAAACGTTGCTGCATCATGTAGCTGTAGGCCGTTTCCAGCTCATTATGCTCCTGGGAGCTGATCTTTTTGATGGCCAGCAGTTGATTCAAGCGCTCATGTGTATTGGTCTCGTCAATTTGATTGTTGAGGGCATAGATTCTGGCGTAATCGACAATCGGCTGCATGGCGGCTTTGATGTCGAAGGCATCCCGGTGCTCACCTTCGGATTCCACCACAAAGTTACGGAAAAAACCGATCGGCGGCGTGAAATACATGGCGTTTTCGGCCATATGTCGAAAAAATCCCGGCCAGCCCGCCAGTTGTTTAAACAGGTATTGGCGCAGATCATCGATCAGGCCCTCTTCGCCGTATCCCGCTCTAAAATCAAAGAAAATACTGGCCTGCAACAAGGCTTCCGGCTCGGCCGTGTGAATCCAGCGTTTGAAATAGCTTTTCCAGACAGACAGGGGCTGGCACCAGTTGGCATTCTTGGCCATAATTCCGCCCTTACACAGGGCGTAACCGGCTTCATCCAGCCAGTTGCATACCCGCTCGCTGAATTTCAGAAAATATTGGGTCACTTTTTTAAGTGAATCCGAGGGCACATCTTCAAATATGATGGCGTTGTCTTGATCGGTCTTCAGCGTTTGCTCCTGGCGGCCTTCACTGCCCAGTATCATGAATACGAAGTTGACCGGGGGCGGCCCGAATTCATCCAGGGCGAATCCGATGATTTTTTCCAGAATGGTATCCGACACGGTTGTTAAAAGGCCGGTCACATTGCGGGCTTTGGTGCCGGTATTAATCAGCGTTTCAACCAGGCGCGGCACCTGCTGGCGGACCTGCACAATCTGATTGATGAACCTGGCCTGTATAATTTCGCGAACGATAAATAAAGGAGATTGCCCCTGGGCTCTCAGTAAATCCCGATTGGTGATGACGCCAATGACTTTATCGTCATTGTCGGTGACCGCCAGGTGTTTAATATTCTTTTGCATCATTTCCATCAAGGCTTCAAAAAGAAGCGCTTTTTCTGAAATCATGCTCAAGGGTGTTGACATGATGTCGGAAACCGGCTTTAGGATATCATATCCGGTCGCCGTCACCTTTTTTCTTAAATCATTGTCGGTCACCACACCCACAAATTGTCCTTTGGGTTCACGCACAAAAATGCTACTCGTATTGTGCTCGCTCATCACCGCCGCCGCTGCCTGAATCGGCATGTTCTGATCGCAATAAACCAAATCTTTATTGTATATGCTTTCAACCGGCCGATTAAAAATATCGCTGGCCTGTTCGCTCGGTCTGCGATTATGCGCAATGATTTCAGCGTAGGATCGATCCAGCATCCGTTTGCCGAAGGTGTCGGTGAAAAAATCTGAAAAAGCGTCATGTTTCTGGCAGGCTTCTAAAAAATGCTCTTTGGGCAATATATAAAAATAAGAATCCTCACTAACTCTCAGGGTGCGGATGGCGACTCCTTCGTTGACCAGCATGGAAATGCCGCCATACATATCCCCCTCGCCCAGCATGCCGCGCAGGGTTTTTTTATCATTTTCTTCAAAATAGCGCTCAGCCGCTCCTTTCTGGATAATGTACAGATAATCGATTTTAGAGCGTCCCTGAACAAACAGGATCGTATTTTTGGGATAGTTGATGATGGAAACTGCAGCCGCTATTTTTTCCAAATCCATCTCGGGAAGGAATGAAAATGGTGCCAGCTCATGCAGAAAATGGAGCACCTGGCCGGCCGCAACCACCGAAGCATAGGACTTGTTCAACATACGCTTGCGGAACTTCTCGGCGAAAAACTCATAAAAATCTGTGTGCTGCGTGGCGACATCCAAAAAAACCTTTTCCGGCAGCACATATAAGGTGGCATCCTCAACGACCTTGACCGAACGAACCGAGATACCGGCATTCATTAGTATTGAAATGCCCCCGAAAACCTCGCCCGGT
>JASFEV010000224.1:0-7732 GCA_050124655.1 Desulfobacterales bacterium | reverse complement strand
GAGAGTGTCGGCATGATCTTTCTGATCAGCCCGCACTCCGTCGAGAAGGGTTCGTATGCCCTGACAGAGCTCAAATTCGCTCGGGAAAAGTGGAGGCACCCTCGAGGTTGCGTGCTGCCTGTAATGGCTGAGCCCACGGACTATGATAAGATTCCTGTTTTTCTGAGAGCAGTCACCGTTTTGGAGCCTGAAGGCAACATTGCCGCCGAGGTCGCCGCAGCGGTACAGCGTTTACCACTCGGTAATTGGCGGGTTGACATTGTTCATACCCTCTCTACCATTGAGCAGGACTTGCACGCGAACCAGCGTCGTTTCATGGTAAAGGAGGAATCTCGACGCAAAGATGTTTCAGCGTATTTCAAGAAGATCAGCAAGTGCCTCGACGACGTGCACTCTAGCCTGGCCCGCGATGAGGTACCGCACGGTAGTTGCGCAGAGTTGGAAGGATATGCGGAATTGCTGCCGGAGACGGTGGGCGACTACCTTGGTAAAGAGAAATCCGAAGAGCTATCAGATCTGCTCAAGGCCTCCCATGAAGTAGAAGGGCTCTGGGAAGAATTTAACGCATCGCCGGAGAAGAAAAGCAATCTTCCGGTTATAAAAAAGACCGCCGGGAGATTCACAGCGCTGGCGAACTCTGTCGAAGCGGGTCTGTAGCGCCCACATTGGAAATCTGAAATGATAAGGGGGATTCAAATGCCATTCTGGCAGCGCTTGGTATTCACGTTAATCGTCATCGTGGTAGCCAGTTTTGTTGCGGGTTTGATCTGGCACAGACTTTTCGGCTTCAGCTTGCCCAGCTATGTCGGCGGCGTCATCGGCGGCCTGACTGCGGTTCCTTTCTGGGAGCTTTTAAAACGCATGGGTTCGCAGAAAAAGGACTCAATTGCACGCTAAGGAATCCTGCGATGGTAAACCGAAGGGACGTCCGCGACATATGGATATGAAGTCATGCTTCATAAACTTCTTCGATTTTTTCAAGGGAGATAAAAATGAAAAACCATGGGGAAAAGGACCTCAACCGCATAGAAAAAAGGGCCATTGAGGCCCTGGCGATTGTGCCGCTGATCAAGGCGGTGTCCCAGCGGATCGGCCAAGATGAAGCGCTGGCCATATTGCAGGAGATCAATCAGCAAGAGGCATTCGAGCGCGGCAGGCATATGGCAGCCGAATTGGGGCAAAACGGCATTGAAGCGCTGGCTGAAGAGGTGGCCAGCTGGGGCCGTGGCTGTGTATGGGAAATGGACGTCTTGGAGCAAAGCGCAACGACTTATTTTTTCAACGTCACCCGCTGCCCTTATTATGAGAAATACCGCGAGCTGGGATTGGCGCAATTTGGCGTGGGATTGTCCTGCTGCCGCGATGAGCCCTTTGCCAGGGGTTTTAATCCCCAACTGAAGCTGGTGCGGACTAAAACCATCATGGAAGGCGCCGATCATTGCGATTTTCGATACTATTTGGAAGACAAGTGACTATTTAGATGGACGTGATCGTTACCTTAACACAATGTTAAAATCTTAAAAACAAAGCAATAGCAAGACCCGTTAAGAAGAAGTACATTTATTGTTCATAATTCACAATTCAAAATTTGACCCCGATCTTAAGGGAGGCCTGTAATGGGTTGGTTTGGGAAATTGGCATTCGGATCATTGGGGATGTTGCTGGGCGGACCTCTGGGCGCTATTGCCGGAGCAGCGCTGGGGCATATGCTGATCGATAAAAGGGCCGAATTCGCCCGGCAGGGAGCCCGGCAGATACCGCAGGCGCAATTTGAGTATGTCGAACAGAATCAGGCGGCCTTTTTTGTCAGTTTGTTTTCAATCCTGGGCAAGCTTTCCAAAATAGACGGTGTGGTCACCCAGGATGAAATCGCCGTTGTACAGGATTTTATCAACAAGCTGCCGATTGACGAAACCGAAAAGCAATTTGCGCGGCAAGTTTTCAATGAGGCCAAAAACTCACCCTACCGCATCGACGACTTTGCCGGACAGGTGTACCAGGCGGTCGGCGGCCAACCACAGCTGCTTCTTTCCTATTTTGATCTGCTGTTTAGAATTGTGGCGGCCGACGGCACCTATCATGCCGCCGAAGAAGCCGCTTTATTGAGGATCAAAGCGATCTTCAATATCAGTGATCGTCAATATGAAGATATCAAAGCGGTTTATTTCAACGACCTTGATAAACATTACAAAACGCTCAATTGCACACCCGAATCAACCAACGAAGAAATCAAATCCAATTACAAAAAACTGGTCAAAGATTTTCATCCCGACGTCATTATCTCCAAAGGCCTGCCGGAGGAATTTATCGAGTTTGCCGAAAAGCGGTTCCGTGAAATCCAGCAAAGCTACGAAAAGATCCGGCAGGAACGAAACTTTTGACCGGACACCAGGTATTCAATTCAAATAGGGTCGAGCCGCAGTTCTTACCTGAAGCCCTGTCGGCCTCTAAAACCTTTTATGTTTACCGCACCTGATGCGCAGCTCATCCCGCATGCCGGCAGATGTTGCCCCTGCTTCGTTAACAGCCTTGGCTCATTGGTATTCGAATAATGCGTGAACGATTAAGTCATCTGACGCTAACCGATCGAACATACCATCGGGCTATCGCTGAGTTAACAGAGCGTGACACTGATCTTGCGACCGCTGTCTCAAGATGGGGGGATCCTCCATTCTGGACCCATCCTCCCGGATTTGCGGGTATTGTCATTGCCATCCTTTCCCAACAAGTTTCTTTGGAATCAGCACGGGCAACCTTTTCCAACCTGAAAAATGAAATCGACTCAGTCAATCCTGCAAAATTCCTACCTTTGGACGACAACACATTACGGGATATCGGTTTTAGTCGCCAGAAAGCGTCGTATGTGCGCGGTGTGGCGCACCAAATTATGGCTGGTGAATTCGACATTGAAGCGCTTGAAACCATGGACGACGATCAGGCTCGGATGAGATTAATGAAGGTTAAAGGAATTGGCCCATGGACAGCCGATACCTATCTGTTATTTGCGTTGCGCCGATCGGATGCCTGGCCTTCGGGGGATCTGGCATTGGCAAAAGCCATCCAAGAAGTGAGCGGATTGATCACCCTTCCCGGCGCTAAAGAGGTTGACAGTATCGCTGATCAGTGGCGGCCGTGGCGGGCAGTGGCCGCAAGGATCCTGTGGCATTTCTATCTCAGCGAACGCGGTAGAGCTTTTCATTAGGGCGGTACGGCAATAAGTACTTGATAATTTTCAAAAGAACTAAAAAAATGCTGTTTTTTCAATTTAGAAATGATATTTTAAAAGGATCATCATGAAAAGGCCGACATGGGTAACGATAGTCGGTGTTTTAGGCATCATTTTTTCGTGCCTGGGAATCCTAGCCGCCGGACAGGAAATGATAATGCCCAAGATACTTGAGATGCAGAAGGAAATGCTTTCCGATATCGGTATTGCGATGATGTTTGGCGGCATTTTTGGAATCATTATTGATATCATCTTAATTATTGTCGTCGCAACAGGCAACAAAGAAGCTTTTTATCGGCAGGGGCCGCCGCCGATACCACAAAATGTGTAGAACCTATCTCGAAAATGTATATATTTTGTTCGGTTGAGCCCGTTGCCCGCCATTGGTGGATTAGCCTGTTCCGGTCACAAACCTAAAACCAAATATTTTTTCCATTTTTAACGGTTTAATTCCGTTTCACGGGGAGCTAAGGCCGGCTGGACTACACTGCTGGGGGGACAAAAATGATTAAGTGATATACTATTTTAACTTGCTTTTATCTTACCATCATCACAATCGGGTTCTTTATAATCTTTGCCGCCTGTTTGGGTAAAGGAGGGACAAAATGATTTTTTTTCAAATCGTCGGAGCTGTCGTTATCGCCCTCTTTGTGGTGCTCACCGTCCTATTCATTGTCTATAAGATTTTCAGAAAAGAAATCAAATCGCTGATTACCGCTGAGAAAATGCCGGTTCTTTTACCGTTGCCAATCCCGACCAAAAACCGACCCTTTATCATGAGGCTGCTGGTGTGGTTATTTGATATTCGCAAGTGGCAGCTTGTCGAAAATTGGCATTTTGAAATTGAAAAAGGCCCCGAGATCGTCATTCCTAAGGATTTCAAATTTGATGGCGCCTCCATTCCCCGCGTTTTTTGGGCCATCCTCAGCCCGGTGGGTTTGCTACTGATTCCCGGCTTGATTCATGATTATGGGTACCGTTTTAATCTCATATGGCAAAAAACAGCGACCGGTGAAATCGCGCCGTACATGGAAGATGTCGGTCAAAAGGACTGGGACGATCTGTTCAGAAGAGTCGGTGTGCAGGTCAACGGTTTTGCCATCATTGACTATATCGCCTGGTTAGGCCTCAGAATAGGCGGGTGTTTTGCTTGGAATAAACATCGTGAGGCCGATCAAACCCCGGTACCGCCTGAGCTGTAATTTAATTCTATCTGCAGAAAGTGAGCGGCCACGACATTTGGCATTTGAGAATGCGAACCAAATGGCAATATGTCACAGACGTCTTGTAAAAGATGGGGACGTTCTGTTCTGCTGAAAAGAGAAGCCAAGGCTTAGTCACGAAGTAAACGAAAGGCAAACGAGATGAGATTAAGCAATATGGTCACTGCTGTGGATACCCATGCAGGCACTCCTATGCGAGTTATCACGGGCGGCGTCGTCGACCTACCCGGTGCAACCATTTTTGAGAAAATGAAATGGTTGCAAACCGAGGGCGATGAACTCCGCCGCCGAATGTTGCGCGAACCCCGCGGCTATCCAGCCATGTGTTGCAACCTGATTTTACCGCCCTCTCGTCCGGAGGCTGACGCCGGTTTCATAATTATGGAGCAGACAGAATACCCCGCAATGTCCGGCGGCAATACAATTGCGGTAGCCACTGTCCTGCTTGAGACCGGCATGCTGCCAATGCAAGAGCCTGAGACAGAACTTTTACTGGAATCACCAGCGGGGTTAATCCCGATACGGGCGAAATGCTCACAGGGAAAGGTGACACAGGTTATTTTTCAAAATGTTCCAGCCTTTGCAATACATATCGATGCCGAACTCAATGTTCCTCATTTGGGCAAGGCTAAGGTGGATGTCGCATGGGGCGGCATGTTTTATGTGATCGCAGAAGCCAACCAGTTTGATCTCGAACTGACGCCTCAAAATGGTGCTAAAATTGCTCAAATTGGTGAAATGCTTCGCTCTGCTGCAACCGAACAGCTACCGGTAGAGCATCCCGAGAATCCAGAATTTCGCAACGTCAGCATCTCGCTATTGTCTTCACCTGCCACTCATCCGGAGGCTCACCTTAAAAACGCTGTCACGATGTCAACGGGAGTTGTTGATTGGGATCGGCCGGAAACCTGGACCGGCGCAATAGACAGATGCCCATGCGGAACAGGAACCTGCGCCAAAATGGCCGTGCTGCACGCCCGCGGTGAGTTGGCGATCGATGAAGATTTTCGCCACGAGGGCATTTTAGGTACCATTTTCACAGGACGCCTTATTGGTGAGACTAAAGTCGGTTCGTACAAGGCGGTAATTCCGACAATCGGAGGCCAAGCCTGGATCACCGGCTTTACAAATTATGTAGTGGATCCTACCGATCCTTTCCCAAACGGCTTTACTGTAGGGGATTTGTGGGCTTAAGAAGTAGTAAAAATTGGGGCAAATCTTGAATTGTGAATTTACTATTCTTTATTCACAATTGGCAAACTCACCTCTATTTTAATTTACAATATACCCGCCATCATAAGCTTTTCAAAAAATTTTTTATAGTTTCACATTGAATTTACCCGTAAACACCATCCCGATTTACTGTGCAAACCACTGGTTGCTTAATTTAGACAATTCAGCGATTTGCAATGAATGTTGCTCATATTGGTGCGGGGCAGGATTGATCTATCACTGAATTGATTTACATTAATTAACGTATCTTTTATTAATTATAGTTGTTGAGTATTGTCTGATAAAATATACACCTTCTGTATAAATTTTTACAAACTAATTTTAAGCTTAAATTATAAAATCTTATAATATATTGATTTTTATTGTAATTATTTTATTTCATAAATTTGCATGATTTTTGCTCCAAATTTAGTAGCTTAAATTTTAGTTTATATGGACGATGTGCACGGTGAACTTGGAGAGGATATAAACTATGCGTGCCATATTCAGAAAAATTCTTAAAAGGCAATTCTGGATCTTCGAGATCTGGATCATAGCCATTTCCGCCTATGGTGTTTATGTAGTCATCACAAACGGGGCTTAACGGCGTAATAGGAGTGGAATTGGAAGACTAAGCCCCCGCCTTTGCAACGTGAGATAATCAGAAATGAAAAGATCATATTGGAATACTTTTGTAATTTTAATTTATATCTTTCCGAGTCTGGCTTTTGCAGGAAAAGATATTTTGCATGAAACTAAGACGTTGGCCGAATGGGGCAAGACGACATCTCAATATGAGCTTGGTTTAATGTACTATAAAGGGCAGGGCGTTGAACAAAACTATAAAGAGGCCTTTAAATGGTTTAGAGTATCAGCCCAAAAAGGATTGCCTGATGCCCAGTTTTATTTGGGATTGATGTATTATGAGGGAAAGGCTGTTGCTCGTAACTATTCAAATGCATTTTACTTGTTTTTAGCAGCCGCGAAACAGGGAAAAACCGAAGCTCAATTTATTCTGGGTGATATGTACATTACAGGCCAAGGGGCACAACGAAGCTATATAAAGGGCTATGCCTGGACGAGCATTGCCTACAAGAACGGTTATGATCAGGCCGAAAAAAACCTCCAATTTCTAAACAAAGAAATGACAGCCTCTCAATTGGAAAAAGCCGTGGCAGAGACAACCCGCCTGAGGAAAAGTCTCTATAAATAGTAAATGCCTATTTGACATGGATTAGATGGGAAAGATGGAAAGATAGAACGGATATCCCACTTTATTCTTCCCTGAATTACAACCGACTTCAGGCTGGTTGTTATCGCACCGTAGATTGGAATTTCAAAGAACTATATCCGGTCCAAATAATTATAGTTGCCTCATTACCCCCAATATTTTGTGTCAAATCCCACAATATCTCAACCTGATAAGATGATTGAGCATATCAAACATAGTTCAACCAACCGATATTAAATGGTTTAATTTAGTCTTCCGGTATTGGCATATGCTTTGCTTATATAAAAGTTAGGATCAAATAAAAGCGCCCAAGCACTGAATGCTTGAATCAACTAATTATTATGGAGCAAAAAACATGACCGCATTTGATCGAAGCAAAATAAATGCAGTTTATAAATATCTTTCTATCGGTTTCCCCGAATTTTCAATAGATCAAGCCTATGATAAAGATCACATGGCACCCACATTTAGCGTTAAGAATAATGATGAAATATATGTCTTAAAATTTATTCCAAAATTTTGGGATAGGTGTGACGCTGGTACTTTATTCAAGCGCTTAAAAACCTTAGATGTTGCTAATGCCTTGCGTAAAAATCCGCAAGAAAATATCATCGTCAACCAAGGTGTGTACTTAAGTTATGAGCCAAAATAAGCGGCCTTGCATGGAGCACAAAACCACTGTCTATCTATTGTTTGAGGACCGATAATTGTATAGTCTACCTGTGTGATGCAATGCGCCCGGTGCATCGATGCAGGCTTGACGTGGCATAGCTTTTTATGAACGCCTCAATTACAACATGCAAATAGCTAAATAGCACGGACGTCCCGCTTTTTCCTTGA
>JASFEV010000223.1:0-7802 GCA_050124655.1 Desulfobacterales bacterium | reverse complement strand
TATTCAGACACAGGCTTCATGAATATAGATGATTTATCCATAGAACAGCTGGCCGGTCAACGCCTGATGGTGGGGTTTGAAGGCAAGCGGTTTAATCAGGATTTAAAATTTCTCATTCGAGATCTCAGGGTTGGTGGGCTTATCCTCTTTTCGCAAAATGCCGAAACCCCCGCCCAGTTAAGAAAACTGTGCGATGCGGTTCAGGAATATGCGCGTCTGAATAAGCTGCCGCCACTGATCATTGCCATAGACCAGGAGGGCGGCCAGGTTGCCAGACTTAAAGCCCCCTTCTCGCAGTTTCCCGGCAATCCTGCCATGAAGGATGTCAAAGATGCCATTCATTTTGCCGAAACGACAGCGGCCGAATTAACTCAAGCCGGCATTAACATGAACCTGGCCCCCGTTGTAGACGTCGCGCCCCTGGAAATTCCCAGTATCATGTCCGAAAGAGCCTTCGGGGATGATCCCAAATGGGTTTCAAAAATGGGCCTGACCATCATTACCCATTTACAACAACGCAATATAATGGCCGTGGCCAAACATTTTCCCGGCATTGGCCGCACTATTGCCGATTCACATATTGATCTTCCCGCCTGCGAACACGGCTTAACAGAATTAAAAGCCTGTGACTTGATACCCTTTGCCGATAGCATCGCAACCGGTGTCGCCGGCATCATGCTCTCCCACGTGATTTATCCCAAAATAGATCCACATTGGCCAGCCAGCCTATCAAAACAAATTGCCCAAATCCTGTTGCGGGAGCACATGCGATTTCCGGGCGTATCAATGACAGATGACCTGGACATGGGCGCTATAAAACAGCACTATGATATAAAAACCGCGATCCAACGAATCCTCCGGGCCGGCATTGACATGGCCCTGATCTGCCACAAAGGCCCCGACATCAAGGTTGCCTATCAAGAAATTCTCGATAGTTTAGGTCGCTCTGGGGATATCAAATCAATGGGTATGGCATCGGTGAAGAGAATTATGGCGCTCAAAAGGAAGTATTTAGGCGCTTAACGAAACGTCTTGCTCATTTTGCGGACATGTTTTTTACCACAAAGAACACGAAGACTAAAAAGCTTACCCTTTTTTCTATAAATAACATGCTTCATGTCCCTCGTGATTTTCGTGGTGTTTCCCTACTTGGGTTAGGTGAGCTCCACCGGATCAAACCTTGGCCCTCGAAAAGACATCGTCGCATAGCCGCGTCTGCATCCCGGCATTAAGGTAGTGGTAGCCAGCCGCAGCGACCATGGCGGCATTATCGCCACACAGCTTAACAGAGGGGATGTGTACGCTCAGCCCCTTGCGTTCGGCTTCCCTTCGCACACTGTTCCGTAAACCGCTGTTGGCGGCCACACCACCAACGACTGCAATATGTTCACACTCCTTGACCCGAGCCGCATTGATTAATTTATAGGCCAGCACCTCCACCACCGCCGCCTGAAAGCCGGCTGCAATGTCTGCAATTCGGTCTTGATAGTCTGAGGGATGCTTGTCAACATACAAACGCACGGCAGTCTTGATCCCGCTGAAACTAAAATCAAAATCGGATTTGTTCAGATATGGACGCCTGAAGATAATTTTTTTCGGATTGCCTTCCTTAGCCAGCTCATCGATAACGCCGCCGCCTGGATATCCCAGGCCAAGCAACTTGGCAACTTTATCAAATGCTTCTCCGGCTGCGTCGTCGCGGGTTTGTCCCATCAATTCAACCGCTGTATGAGAAGTGACATAATAGATACCCGTATGACCGCCGGATGCCAGTAAAGCGACAAAAGGAAATAGCGGCGGTTGGGATTCAAGAAATACCGAATTGATATGGGCTTCCAGATGATTCACCCCGACCAGCGGTATGCCCAGCGCATAGGCATATGCTTTGGCAAACGAGAAGCCCACCAACAGTGCGCCGACCAGGCCCGGCCCGCGGGTTACGGCCATGGCATCGATCTGACGGATGGATAGACCTGAATCTCTAATGGCGTCTGCAACGATCGGGACAATGGTTTCAATATGTTTCCTGGAAGCCAGTTCAGGGACAACACCGCCGAACCGATGATGGACATCGGTCTGGGAAGAAATCTTTGAAGATAAAATAGTGGTTCCATCCTGGACGATGGCCGCAGCTGTTTCATCACAGGATGATTCAATACCGAGGATATACATGAGACTCGTTACACAACCTCAGGATTTTTGGCAGTCGCTTACCGGGGACAAAACGGCCGACGATTCGGTTCCATGCTTCAGACGGCTGGTGGCTACGGATGGTCACCCCAAATAGCGATCAACCCGCAGGCAATCAGGACTTGGGTTTTGGTTTCAATACTCTCCGAGTATTGTTATTGCCGCCCACTCATCCCTTGCAGAGCATGCCGGCAGGTTGCCCCTCAGCAATCCAGTTAAAAATTCGGCTTATTCTTTTTAGCCACTTCATCCGGTTGGATGGTGAGGCGTTTTGAGTGTTCCCGTGCTTTGTCACCATTAATCCCATATCAGGCGTCGACCGGCCTTATTGCAATCTAAAATTTCCCCGATAACATAGGCATGCTCATCAAGTGCTTCAATGCGTTGCATGACATCTAAAACAGCGTGATCGGGCACGACGACGATCATGCCGATGCCCATGTTAAATGTGCGGGCCATCTCTTTTGCGGATATATTCCCCCCGTTTTGCAGAAATGAAAAAATGGGTGGCATGTCCCAGCTTTCTTCACGAATTAAAATACTGCAGGCCTGGGGAACAACCCTGACGATATTATCCGGTATGCCGCCGCCGGTAATGTGCGCAATTCCGTGGATCGGTAAATCTTTTATGAGAGCGCTGATGGTAGCAGCGTAGATCTTGGTTGGTGTCAACAATTCCTCACCAATGGTTTTGCCCAGCTCCGATACGTATTCGTCCATTTTTAAGCTCAGCGTTTCAAAACAAACCTTGCGTGCCAGGGAATATCCGTTGCTGTGAAGGCCGCTGGAGGTGATGCCGACCAGTTTGTGTCCAACCCGTATTTCGGTTCCGTCAATTATTTTACTGTTATCCACCACGCCGACACTAAAACCGGCCAAATCATATTCACCAGCTGGGTAAAAACCGGGCATCTCTGCTGTTTCACCACCTAAAAGTGCACACTGCGCCTGCTGGCATCCCTTGGCAATTCCTGAGATGATATCGGTTGCGCGCTGATGGTCGAGTTCCCCCATTGAAAGATAATCCAGAAAGAAAAGAGGCTTTGCACCCTGTACGATGATGTCGTTGACGCACATTGCTACTAAATCAATGCCGACGGTATCGTGTTTATCGAGCATAAACGCGATCTTAAGCTTGGTGCCAACCCCATCGGTCGAGCTCACCAAAACCGGTCTTTCCAGATTGGCCAGATTAAGCGAAAAAAGGCCGCCAAATCCGCCGATATCGCTTAATACGCCGGTGCGGTTGGTTTTTTTTGCAATTTCTCCGATGGCATCAACCAGCTTATTAGCCTTGTCAATATCAACACCGGCGTCGGCATAGGTCAGCGAATCTTTCATGTGAATCTCCTGTGAACGGCGCTTGATTAAGCTTTTTAATTCATTTGTTCATTGCTTATTGACATGAACATTGCAAATATTAACCGCGAAAACACGAAAAAAAGAAAGCACGAAAGAGAATTTTTTCGTGTTTTCGTGTTTTCGTGGTAAAAAAGTCGCGAAAGGACGCATAATAAAGACGAAAACCCTTGAAATTTAATTCGATCCAGCATAAAAGTCAAAGCAATTTTTCCAAGTTTGCGCCCGGATCACGAGGAAATCCCTCTTGTCAATGAATTCCGGTTCTTAAACGATTTGCAAACGGATAACACTGGAGAAGCCGATGTTTACCTTTGCCAGACTGGATCGCCTGCCGCCGTATGTATTCGCCACCGTAAACGAAATAAAAATGAAGGCCAGGCGAACCGGTAACGATATCATTGACCTGGGAATGGGAAACCCGGATCTGGGAACCCCACAACATATTGTCGATAAGCTGATTGAATCCGCTCAAAAGCCGCACAATCACAGATACTCAGCCTCAATGGGGATCACCAAACTGCGAATGGCCATTGCCGACTGGTATGGTCGCAGATTCGATGTTGATATCGATCCGGATACAGAAGCCATCGCAACCATCGGTGTTAAGGAAGGGATGTCGCATTTAATTCTGGTGACGATTCGACCCGGAGATGTTGTTTTTACACCCAATCCGACCTACCCCATTCATCCGTATTCTGCCATCATCGCCGGTGGCGATGTCAGGGGCATACCGCTGGGGCCTGAGGCCGATTTTTTTGAAAATCTGCTTTCAGCGACCAAAACCACCTGGCCACGACCGAAAGTATTGATCCTTAGCTATCCCCATAATCCCACCACCGAGGTGGTTGATCTGAAATTTTTTCAAAAAATCGTCGATTACGCCAAAGAACACAACATCATGGTTATCCATGATTTCGCCTATGCGGATCTGGTATTTGACGGATATAAAGCCCCCAGCTTTTTGCAGGCTAAAGGCGCCAAAGACGTCGGCGTCGAATTTTTCTCGCTGTCAAAAAGCTATAGCATGCCAGGCTGGCGTGTTGGTTTTTGTGCGGGCAATGCCCAAATCGTGGCCGCCTTAAGGCGTATTAAAAGCTACCTCGATTATGGAATTTTTCAACCTATCCAGATCGCATCAATCATTGCCTTAAACGGACCCTATGATTGTGTCGAACACATTCGAGATGTTTATGAGGAAAGAAGAGACACCCTGGTCAATGGCCTAAACCGTATCGGGTGGAATATTAAAAGCCCTCAAGGCACCATGTTTGTATGGGCCAAGATCCCTGAAAAATTTTTAGAAATGGGGTCGGTTGAATTTGCGAAGTTTCTGATTCAGGAGGCTCAGGTTGCCGTATCGCCGGGTCTGGGATTTGGCGAATATGGAGATGCTTATGTGCGCTTCGCGTTGATTGAAAATCCGATGCGCATTAATCAGGCCATCAGGGGAATAAGGAAGATTATGTAAACCTGGCTGTTGGCTGCTGGCGCCTGGCTACTGGCTGCAGATATCTGGCTTCTGGCCACTGACTGCTCGCTGCTGGCTGCAGTGGAACCGACATGATAACAAAATACTGAAATGCATAAATTGTGGTCAGAGAGGATTCTAATCCAGTCAAAAAATGCCAGACGCCAATAGCAAGATGCCAGTAGCAATAAATCCGAAGAACCGAAAATGATAAAAAATTTTTCATCAAACGATAAAGGAGTGGCTTAAATGAAAACGATAAACGTCGGTCTGCTCGGTTGCGGTACGGTAGGCACAGGAGTTGCTAAATTGCTGATTGACAATGCCTCAGTGATTGCCGCACGGCTGGGTGCAACCTTGAATCTTAAACGGGTCGCCGATATTGACATCGAGACAGACAGAGGCATCCAATTTGCGCAAGGTGTCCTGACCACCGATGCAGATGCAGTTGTCAATGATCCGGATATCGAAATTGTCATTGAAATGATCGGAGGCGAAGGAATCGCCAAAGAGCTGATTTTAAAGGCCATTGAAAACGGTAAACAAGTCATCACAGCCAACAAAGCGCTTCTGGCCAGTCAGGGCAACACCCTGTTTGCAGCGGCTGCAGAAAGAGGAGTGGATTTAGCATTTGAGGCCGCCGTGGGCGGTTGTATGCCGATTATCAAATCTATGCGGGAATCACTGGTGGCAAATCGAATCCATTCGATGACCGGTATTTTGAACGGCACCTGCAACTATATTTTAACTAAAATTACTGACGAGCGAAGACCCTTTGAAGATGCCTTGTCGGAAGCACAGCAAAAAGGTTATGCCGAGGCAGATTCTGCCCTTGACATCGATGGGATCGATACCGCTCATAAAATAGCCATCTTAACAGCGCTGGCGTATGGAATGAATATCAATTTACCGGATGTTTACATTGAAGGCATTTCGAAAATTACGCCATTAGATGTCGAGTTTGCGGAGCATTTCGGATATCGAATTAAACTGCTGGCCATCAGTAAAAACAAGGGCGACCAGGTTGAGGCCCGGGTTCACCCCACCATGATCCCGTTTGACAACCTGCTTTCAAGTGTTTCCGGCACCGTTAATGCCGTCATGGTCTCCGGTGACGCGGTGGGTGATATCATGCTCTATGGTAGAGGGGCGGGCATGATGCCCACCGCCAGTGCGGTCATCAGTGACGCCGTGGACATTGCCCGAAATCTGATGGCCGGAACAACGCGCCGCATACCGGCTCTTTCGGTGCAAAGGGAGCATATCCAAAACACAAGGATCATGCCGATGGATGAAATTGTAACCCATTACTATTTTCGTTTTGCCGCTCTTGACAGACCGGGTGTACTGTCTGCGATTTCCGGAATTCTTGGCCGCTATCACATCAGTATTCAGTCGATGCAGCAAAAGGGCAGAAAGACCAATGGATCCGTGCCGGTCGTGATGGTTAGTCACCGCGCTAAAGAGGCCGACGTGCAACAGGCGTTGGCCGAAATTGACCAATTGGATGTGGTCAGCCAGCCGACAATGCTGATAAGAATTGAAGATGAGAAACTCGATTAGTCCTAATTTGAGCGTTTAAAATTTTAAAAATAGACGGAAAAACCTCATGTATATTGTTTGCGCGGATATGGAAGGTATTTTTACACCGGAAATCTGGATCAATGTGGCTGAAAGAACCGGCATCGAGGAACTCAAGCTGACGACGCGTGATATTTCCGATTATGATGTATTGATGAATAAGCGCCTGGCCATTTTAGACAAAAATGGATTGAAACTGCAAGATATCCAAGCCGTCATCTCTGAAATGGATCCGCTGGAGGGAGCCCTGGACTTCTTGAACTGGCTTCGTTCCCAGCTACAGGTCGTTATCGTATCAGACACTTATGTAGAATTTGCGGGACCTTTGCTCGAAAAGCTCGGTTGGCCGATGCTTTTTTGCAACACTCTTGAAGTTGCAGCTGACGGGAGAATTTCCGGATACATTTTGCGCCAAAAAGATGGCAAAAAAAAAGTGGCGATGGCACTTCAAAATTTGAACTATAAAGTCATTGCCATCGGCGATTCGTATAATGACATCACCATGCTCACCGTCGCCGAGAAAGCCATTTTATTTCGTCCGCCCGTTAATGTTCAGTCAGAATACCCACAATTTCCAATAACGACAACGTATGCGGAAATAAAGCGCGAAATTCTATCAATCATAATCCCATAGCCTTAGGCGCTACTTATTTAGATAAAGAATCATACACCTTACGCGCATTTTTTAAATCGAGGACGCACATGCCCACGCATCGAACAACCTGCCGCGTGATCTACGGCGATACTGATAATATGGGGCAGGCCTACTATGGAAATTACTTTAGATGGTTTGAAATGGGTCGCAACGAATTATTCCGCTCTATGGGCCTGGCCTATTCGTCCGTTGAAGACCAGGGCATATTTCTACCGGTTGCAGAGACCTATTGTAAATATGTAATGCCGGCCAAATACGATGACCGGTTGATTATAGAAACGACATTGGACACTCAACTAAAAGGTGCCATTCGGTTTGATTACCGTATTTACAGCGAAGGCACGCAAGCCCTCTTGGCGCTGGGCTATTCCAAACATGCTTGCTTGAATCGCGATGGCAAAGTGGTTCGCCCGCCCAGATTTATCAAAGAAATTATTGAGAAAAATATTCAAAAATTCTAAAATACGGCTAATGACCGCAAATGCGTGCAAGTATAGAATATATTTCCATATGGCATGTCAGCTGATTCAATGACAATTGATTTTA
>JASFEV010000222.1:0-7860 GCA_050124655.1 Desulfobacterales bacterium | reverse complement strand
ATGGGTTTTGCAATTTTGCCTCCTTTTTTAAGGAATTAGATAACTGTATGATCCTTTTTTAGGGTGTTTGTCGGACTCGACCGCCAGCAACCGCCTCAATGCGCTTATTTGGCATGTCTATTGCTGTTTTATTAAAAAATGCTGCTGTATCATGGGCTGTATTGCGCATTCTGACAACACGCTTGTGAAATTCAGGTGGTGTGGCATCAACAACGCCCCCACCGGCAAAGCATGAGCTGGGAGGATATTGAATGACAACTGAAGAAACAATCGAGATAATCGAAACCAAAATCAGTAAACTACCACTGATCGACACGGAAGTTATCGATATCATCACCCTGCTCAATAGTCCGGCCAGCAATTTTGATCAAATCGTTGAAAAACTATCACCGAGTCTGGCGGCCCGCTTTTTAAACATCGCAAACAGCGCCCATTACGGCAAACGTGAAGTCCGATCGATCAACTATGCGGTTAAGTTGCTCGGGTACGGTAAAATGAAAGATATTCTCATCACATCCATCTTAATGGATCATTTTACCCGTCGTCTCAAACATTTTAATTTTGATCGATTCCTCAAACAGGCTCAAGTTTGTGCAGCGGTTGCCAAGGTGCTGGGTGAAATTTTGAATTTCAACCAGTTGGATGATCTTTTCACGGTTGCAACCCTGCAAAATATCGGTAAACTTGTTATTGCAGTATATTTTAAAGCAGAACATGAGCAAATCGTGGCTTTGAAAAAGGCGCAGGATTTACCATCATGTGAAGCGGAAAAAATGATTTTAGGGATCAGTCACGCTAAAATTGGTGCCCTTGTGTTGCAGCGCTTTAATGTGCCCCGGGAAATTTGTGACGCTGTGCGATTTCATGACAGTCGCGATACCATCGTGCCTCAAAACAATGAAAACTATCTGCAACATATCGCCCGTCAGGCCACCACCATTGTCGGCCAATTTTCTTTGCCCAAGGATATGGAACCAATAGATCTTTATCACATGCTGCGGGCCACGATCGAGGAAGGTAAAAAAAATTATCGCGAGCAAATTCAGACCCAGCTACGATCAAGTGGTTATTCACAAATTTTCCCATCATTGCTTAAACAAACAGCCGATTTGCTCACCCATGACTTAAAAGATCATTTGCGCGCACGGGCAACGGCTATACAAGCGGTTGACCAATAGACATAATACCTGAATCTTGCATGATTCAGCTAACCCAATGGAAGGCAGAGTCGGGGTTGGACAGTATTGAGAGGATTGCGCGCCAATTTCAGTTTTTTTTGGTCAGGCGTTCTTTCCTTTGTTTTTTAGCGCTAAATAGCAGACAATCTTTGCCGTTCATCACCTGGCGGACTTCAATTCTCGGAGCGCGTCGGCTTTTAAACCCCATCCCATGGCAACCGTGTGGAAAATTCGGATCCCAGGTAACGAAGTAGAAAATGCATTTGTGGCAAGAAGGGGGCATAGAGAACCTTGGAGTGATGGAGTGTTGGAGTATTGGAGTGTTGCAAATCCGATATAAGCGAATCATTGACTAAAAAGTCAAGCCATTACTCCAGTACTCCATTACTCCGGCAACAAGTTGTCTGATGAACTCAAAAAGGTCGCAGCGAAGGTTCATTTGTGATCGATCGTATAACCCGCCTAATCCCCATCCCTTAAATCAACACGAATTTCCATATCTTCGAGCAATCTGTAAGCATCTCGTCGATCGGCATCAGTGCTTTGGCCCACAACGGTAATAATGGCCTGGATCACTTCATTGCTGACACCGGCGTTTTTGAGCGCAATGATGTCACCCGCAGTGGTAAACTCAATCGAGCGAACATCTTTTCCATAAATGATGGGCGCGGTATCCTTGAGAAAAGAGCCTTCCTGAATCACCATTTGGATTGTTTTTTCGCTCAGCCCGGCTTTTTTCATGTCAATAATTTCCTGAACACTAAAAGCAGCAGTTTCAACAACTTTTTCCCTGACCATTATCTGAATGGTGGCGTCGCTGACACCGGCTTTTTTTAAGCGTGTAATACGCTCGCTGCTCAGGCCAAAATTCGACTGGATGACGATCAACGAGAGGCCGACGACAAAACCGCATATGATCAATATTTTTTTCATCGTTTACCTCAGAAATTGCATCAGTCCTGGTTGAATTATTCGGGCAGCGGTGGCCAATGTGGTCTGGTAGGCCAGCTCAAGACTTTGCAGCTCCACAACTGCTTTGGTGATATCCGCTTCCTCTTCCTTGGCCATTAAATCCTGAATTTTGGGTTTGTAATCCTGCCAGTGCCTTTCAGTAACCTGCAATTGGTAATAGACGGATGCATTGGCGGCCCGAATATTATTCATCTGGGTTCGGGCGTCATTCACCAGACCACTGTTGGTGGAAATGGCATCCGCATCATTATTTTCCAGGCCCACGATGAGATCACGCAAGGCATCAAAAAGGTTCACGCCGCCTCCGGCTGCATCGTGAAACAAAGGGCGCCCATCTGCATCTAGACTGATCTCGGTGTTATTGGCAATGATAAATTGCGTATCTCCGTCGTCGCCATTGTAGGTTATGGTGTACTGGTCATATGTCGTTGGCAGCGTATCATCTCGTGAAAAGGGCGCTGTTTTGGTTTGATAACCTGAGAAGATGTAGTTGTCATTTATGGTTGTATTGGTCAGATCAAGAACCTGCTCATACAGCCGTTTGACCTCCTCAGCCGCCAATAGCCGACTCTCGGCTGTATCACCGGCTTCGGATTGTCCGATGGCTTGCACCACCTGCAACAGATCATCAATCATCTTTAAAGTGGCCTCGGTCACATCCAGTCGCGTCATTCCGGTCTGGATATTGGTCTGATATTGGTCAATCGAAGCCAGGGTTTGCCGATAATCCAATATTTTGCCCGTAGCGATGGGATCATCGGACGGTTTGTTGATACGCTTTTGTGATGCAATGATTCTTTGTCGATCATAAAGCGCTTCGTTTTGCGCTCTCAGATACCGCATCAGTGACTCTGACATGGTATGTTGCGTTATTCGCATGACCATCCCCTCCTTTTGGGGTTAAACGCGTCTGGCACAGCACAATGCCCGATGGGGTTGCTCTAAGGCTTGTCCGCCAACCCTGAAAGCGGCTGCGGCTTATACCATCTGCATAACGGTTTGCATCATCTCATCAGCCGTACTGATCATCTTGGCGGCGGCCGTGTATGCATTTTGAAATTTCATTAAATTAATCATCTCCTCATCCAGCGAAACGCCGGAAATCGATTCTCGGCGATTTTCAAGCTGTGCCATCATATCCGATTGATGGTGATAATAGGCGTCGGATTGTAAGACTTCGTTGCCGGTATCCCGTATCACCGCACTGTAGTAATCATTGTAGGTCGCTGTGTTACCGCTCATCCGCAGCTGATATTGCAGCTCCGCAATGGCAATCGCTTGGCGATTGTCTCCGGGAACCGTCGCTGCGTCTGCTGCCGCAGCAATCAGATCCGGACTTCCGGCGATGGTGGTATTAAGCGCCATATTGCCCGCACCGGTGCCGTTAAAAAAGGCTAATCCAGGGGATCCGTCCAGGGCAAAACCGGCTTGATGCAGTGTATTGATATCGGTCATCAATGTTTGCGCCAGGGTGTCCAGGCGATTCAAATCGTCGGTGATGATGTCATCCCGAACCTTGAGGTAGCCCTTGAGCTTGCCACCATCAATATCGCCGGTAACATCGACAGGGCTGCCGCTTGGGTCGAGCCAGACCACATCGTTCAGCCCGAAGGCATTGATCTGGGTGGACAGCTGCCAGGATTGACTGCCCCCCACCAGCGGCCAACCATTGTTCAGCAGAACATGTGTCGCTCCGAATGAATCTTCAAAGCTATTGATATCAATGAGTTCCGAAAGCTCTTTCAGCACCTGCTCGCGGCTATCGCGATAGTCATTGGCAACTGAAGTGTTGGCTTCGGCGGAGATGATTTTCTGGTTCAGATCGACCAACTGTTCGGATAAGCGGTTGACGTCGGCCACGGTTCCCTCAATAATAATGTCAAGATCCTCTTGTGCCTGACTTAAATCCGCGACCAACTGATTAAAGGTGCGCGCTAACGCCTGACTATCGGTGATCAGGATCTGTCTTTCCGTCTGACCGGTGGGGTTGTTCGTCAGCGATTGCCAGGCTTCCCAAAATCTGCTCATGACGTGGTTCAATCCGTACCCGTCGCTTTCGTTAAAAATCGTTTCGACCACTTCGACCGCACCTTTCTGCGCATCCCAGCGACCCAGCTCCTGATTTTCAACGTTTATCTGATCACTTAAGAATCGATCGTATATGCGCTCGACGCTGTCGGCGCTGACCCCACTGCCCACCATACCGATAGACATACTGGCCGGTGTATTTGTTGACATCCGCAGACGCTGTCGAGAATACCCGGGAGTATTCACATTGGCAATATTGTGACTGGTGACATTCATAGCCTTTTGCTGGGTCAATAAAGCCTGGCTCGAAATACTTAAAATTCCGCCAATATCTGACATCGTGTTTTCCTTAGTTGATCATCATTAAATTTTCATTGTGCATTTGCCACTAACTGGGACTCAGAAGTTCGAATAACTCTGCCACCCATTGCATGGTCTGACTGGCCACCTTCTCCAGATGATGGGGTTCGAGTCCAAGGCGCTCGCTGACTTCAGCACTGGGTTGGTGTTGCAGACCATCCCGGCCAATGCCAATGCCGATCATCAGACTTAAAAAGTTGGCCACATGGACGATATCCAACATGGTGCTGACATGCTCCGCCGCCTCGGGTTCATGATGCCATTGGACCGCTTTGACAATTTCCGATGGCAGCAACCACTGCGTTAAGATACGGGCACCCACCTCGGCATGGTTGGTGCCCAAGGCGATGGTTTCCGCCTTCTCAAAGCTCACCCCCTGGGACACAGCGGCTTCAATCTTGGCAAAATCATCTTTGACAAACTCTCCCAAAACCAGCTTTCCGACATCATGCAGCAGCGCCGCGGTAAATATTTCCTCGGCGGCTTTGATATTCAACTCTCTGACCAGCCCCTCGGCTGCGACCGAAACGGCAATCGAATGGCGCCACAATTCACCCGGCGGCAAATCGTAGCCCGGTACCGGTTTGTCCATGATCGCACTGACGCAAGCAGCGATGACCATTTGAATCAGGCGTTTAAGCCCCAACAATATGACGGCCTGTCTGATCGAGCCGATTTTAGACGGTATGCCAAAATAAGCCGAATTTGCGAGCCTGAGTACATTGGCGGTCAAACCCGGATCATGGCGCAGAATTTCCTCTATCTGGGAGACGCGCATGTTGGGATCATCGATCAACCCCAACAACTTGACGGCTGTACCCGGCATGCCGGGAAAAGACTTGATGGCCGCTGCGATTTCTTGGGCTTCCATTGATTATATTCCTGACAATGTCGGTTGTGTGTTAACAGGTTCAGCTTTCATATCATTACCGAATCAAACCTTGGACGCGAGCGACATGTCGCTTGCGGTCGCTGTGGTCGTCAGTTAAATGCCAGCGCACTGGATAGCTCATCCACCCAGTGAGCCACTTTTTCTGAAATACTACTAAATTGATCGATTTGAATCCCCAGCCGATCAATAACGGCCGGCGATAATTCAACCGCATGTCCAGCCCCCGGACCACTGGTATCCGGGGTCTGACATAAAACATTTGCCAGATAGACAACATCCATCTGGATGTTGCTGGCATCCGGTGAATCCGGCTCATGATGCCAGCGGACGGCATTAATGACATCCGCTGGCAAATTCCAATGGGCCAGGATGCGCGCGCCGATAGCTGCATGATCGGTGCCCAGAACCATATTTTCGGCTACCACAAACGGAATGCCCTTGGCAGCGATACTCTGAATCGCCTCCATCTCTTCTCTGACAAAAGACCCCAAAACAATCTTGCCAATATCGTGAAGCAACGCCGGGGTAAACACATCTTCAACACCCACGTTTTCTTTATCTTCGACCAGGGCCTCAGCGGCAATAGAGACGGCAATCGAGTGCCGCCACAAATTTCCCGAAGGTAGATCGTAACCGGGAACCGACTTGTCCATAATAGCGCTCACACAGGAGGCGACCACAAGCTGAACAAGACGCTTCAGACCCAACAAAATAACCGCCTGTTTCAGAGAACCGATCTTAGAGGGAATTCCGAAGTAGGCTGAATTTGCCAATTTAAGCACATTCGCAGTCAATCCCGGATCAAAGCGCAAAGTTTCTTCTATTTCAGAAACAGAGCTCTTCGGCTCTTCAAGCAAGATCAGCAATTTAGCGCCCACTCCCGGCATGCTTGGAAATGATTTTACCCGGGTTAAAATTTCATTTAATTTTGTGTCTCTCATAAGACCCTCTCTGCACCGTTGCTGCAAACGATGGTTTGCCCGTTGGCAAGATCTAGACAAACCGTGCGACTGGCTGTGCCACCCACCTCTTCCGCCGCCAAACGAACCCCTTCAGTTAAGAGGCTTTCACAGAGGACGCGGTAATTTCGCTCACCGATTTTAAAAACCTCTTTAGGGCCCATGGGATTACCACACCCGGCCGCTTTAACCACCCATTTGCCTTTGGACGTCACGTTTTCCTGTGCACTCAGTTGCGCAAACAGTGTCGGAATCCCGGTATCAACAAACATAAACGGATTGCTTTGGGCCTTTTTCAGATTTATTTTGGACAGCGGCAGCATGGCATGCAATAAGCCGCCGACACCGCTAATCGGGTCATATACCGTCAAACATAAGCAGCTGCCTAAGGCATCGGTGACCAGCTGGTCCGGGCTTTGCGCGATTTTCATATCGCCAATCGGTACGACCCATTTCATTTAATTAAATGTCACCCCTTAACAATCGACCGGTTTGATCGCCTTTGTCCATATTGCCGCTGGGATAATATACGGGATTCGCCACCATTAAGTTACTGAGTAAATTGTAAGAGCTCTGGATGAGCTGCATCGAATGCGACATGAGCGATTTATTTTGTTGGGTAGCATCCTGCAAGACCTGAATGAGCGCTAATAGGTCCGTACTGCGATCCAATAACTGCCGGCCATAGGATTCATCAACCTGTTGTGACAGTTGGGTTACCGTAAGCCCCTGGGCCGAACACCCCAATTCATCTGCCACACGCTCCATGACTTGTTGACGCTGTTCTTCCAAAATACGCAGCTTTAACAGCAAATTATCTTTGGCCTTGCAGGCTTCGTTAAGCTGTTTTAAATTCAAACCCACCACGGCATCCTTTTCATTTTCCACAACACCCACCAGCGATTGATAGAGATCCGTCGCGTGGGCGAGCAATCCAATCAGTTTTTTCAACAAATGTTCCATTTGACAATATTTCCTAACATTTATCCAGATGCAAGCCGTCGTTTGATTGAGGCCTAAAACCGGTCCGCATCTATTTGAATTTATCGGCTAAATTACCAATAACTTTAGAAATAATATCCTTAGGGCATATCGGTACTTTCCTGCGCGCGGTCCGTATGGGCGCTGCCCAGCTGGTGCAGCAGCATGTGCGCTAAGCCAATCCCACCTCTATTGGATAGCTTGGCGGCCATGTCAGCGTCCATCATGGACGTGTAAATTTCTTCAGCCCTTCCGCCGCTGATAAACCCCGCCTGGTGAACGGTAGCACGCATTTCTTTAAATAAATGGTAAATAAACAATGATTCCATTTGACGGCAGGTCTCCAGCAGCTCTGGATCGTTTGCAGAATCTTCTGTTGCACCTTTCTTTGCATCCAGTGTGCGTTGAAGCCGTGTCGGGGCCTCGACGATGGCGTTTGACAGATCGAGGGGTAATTTTGGTAAAGCGATGGGATCGGTCATTAGATAAT
>JASFEV010000221.1:0-7872 GCA_050124655.1 Desulfobacterales bacterium | reverse complement strand
GTATACGCAATAATTGTAGCGGCGGGTAAGGGCCTGCGCATGCAGGATTCAAAGCGCAAGCAATATAAGCTGCTTGGCGATAAGCCGATTTTAGCGCACACCCTGATGGCATTTAACCGCTGTGAGCCGATCGATCACATTATTTTAGTGCTGCCCGCAGAAGATATTGAATTTTGTCGCAAAGAAATCATACCCGTTGCCCATATGGACAAAGAGACGCGCCTTGTCATCGGCGGTGCCCAAAGACAGGATTCGGTTTACAATGGCCTTCAGGCAATCGAAAGCGACGATGGGATTGTTCTGGTCCATGACGGTGTGCGTCCGTTTGTGCGACAAAAACATCTGCTCGCTTGCATCAAAGGTGCGCATCAGCATGGCGCCTGTATCATAGGCCTGCCCGCATTTGATACGGTTAAACAGGTCAATGAAAATAACGAGATCGTTCAAACTCAGCAGCGCAATACCTTGTGGCTGGCCCAAACACCCCAGGCATTTGCGTTGAAATTGATCAAGAAAGCTCATGCGGCAGCAAAACAGGACGGTTTTAGCGGAACCGATGATGCCTCCCTTGTAGAGCGCCTGGGGACAACGGTTAAGATGATACCCGGCAGCCGCAGCAATATAAAGATTACTGATCAGGAAGACCTTTTGCTTGCCCGTGCCATTCTCAAAGACTGGCCGAATGAGGCTGGAAAGCTATAAGGCCAGAAGGCTTGGAAGCTCAAAATAATTCATTCCTATAAACTTCCCAGCATCCAAGCCTCCCAGCTTCCAGGTATTCGTAACCTATTTGAAAATCTGCTCAATTGTTGAGATTACGCCTTCGGGAGTCTTGACTGCAAACAGCCTTCCGTCCTTCAGATAGCGCGCAAACAGTTTCTGAATGTCAAAATTCATCAAAATGACCGGCCGATTGCTCTTAATTGCTAAGGCGATTTCAGAAATCGTTCCGGTGCCTCCGGGGCAGGCCACGACTACGTGACTCGAAAGCACATTAATGCAGTTGCGCGCATTGCCCATTCCCGTCAAAATGGGTATTTGAATAAACGGGCAAACTGCCTGGGCGCTTTCATCCGGCAGAATGCCGACGGTTACACCGCCGTTTTCCCTGGCGCTTTGGGCGGAAGACGCCATGACGCCAGCATTTCGGCCTCCCATTTAACAGTATCCAGCCCCGGGCGGCAATCAGGCTGCCCAGCTGATATGCGTTTTGTGCCGTCTCATGATCAACGCTTCCACCCCCCACGACACCGACGATTAACGGATTGGGTATCATCCGACCTCCTTTCTCCGTGCAGGCTAAACCCTGTTGACACAGCCATTTGATGGACTTAAAATATAAATCCTAAGCTGATCGTTTCAAATCTAAAAAAAGGAAGGATTAACGATGCAAGATACCTCTCAGATGGATCCCAGAGATAATGAGATGGCCAGTCAGGCGTATCTGCAGCAGCTGAAAGCCACCTTCGAGCAGTTACCCAATGACATTCCCTTGTACCTGTTTACTGCCAAGGGGCACGAAGACGTTTTCACTCAGGCCAACCGCGAGGTGATTCGCGCCTTTCGCCAACTCAGTGATAAGATCACGCTGCGGGAGTATGATTTGGATCACAAGCTGGCCAAAGAGTGGAATGTGACCCATTCTCCCACTCTGGTGATTGCCCCGGAAAAGTACGCCATTCATTGGCTGGGGGCGCCCATGGGCGAAGAGGCACGCACATTTCTGGAAATCCTGATCCTCGTCGGGTTGGGACAAAGTCAGCTGAGCGATCAAGCCTTAAAAGTGATTAAAAAAATCGATTCCGCCCGACATATCAAGATTTTTGTCAGCCCAACCTGTCCGTATTGTCCCCAACAGGCCATCAATGCGGTCAAGGCCGCCATCGAATTGCCCGACAACATATCCTTAGAAATTATCGATATCCAGAGCGAACCGGAGCTGGCCGAGCAGTATGCGGCTCAGAGCGTGCCCCAGGCATATGCCAACGATATCTTGATCGGACAGGGCGCGCAGCCCGAGGAAGTGTTTATTCTGTCACTTGAAAAATTGGAGGCGCAGACCATATTCATACCGGACAGTGATGCCGAACTGGTTGAAACCGATCTGCTGATCGTCGGCGGCGGTCCGGCCGGTTTGACTGCCGGTATTTATGCCGTCCGCAGTGGTTTGCGCACCGCCATTGTCGAACGGGATGCCCTCGGCGGTCAGGTGGCCACTACCCCCATCGTGGAAAATTATCCGGGCTTCACCTCGGTGGGCGGCAAATCACTGGTGGATATCATGGTCAGCCATGCCCTGCAATACGTCCAGATCTTTCAGGGCGAAGCGGTGGTGGACATCCAGTCCGGCCCGCCGTTTACCGTCAAGACCAATCGCCGGCAATTTAACACCAAAACGATTCTGCTGGCCACCGGCGCCAGTCACCGGCATTTGAATATCCCCGGTGAAAAGCGTCTGGCCGGCAGAGGGGTCAGTTATTGCAGCACATGCGACGGTCCGCTCTTTAAAAACAAAAAGGTGATCATGGTTGGCGGCGGCAACAGTGCGGTCACCGAAGCCCTGCACCTTTTCCACATGGGCATCGATGTTACCCTGATCCATCGCCGGGATAAACTGCGGGCCCAGGACTTTTTGGCCCAGCAACTGTTTGACAACAACATCCCCGTGCTATGGGACACCGAAGTCAAAGAAATCCGGGGAGAGGAACGGGTCGAAGAAGTGTTGCTGATCAACAACAAGACCAATGAAAAAACCGAATTTAAAACCAATGGTGTTTTTATTGCCATCGGCTATGAGCCGGCTATTGAACTGGCCCAGAAAATGGGTCTGGACATCAACGAGGACGGTTACATTCAGCAGGACGGCAAGCACCACACATCAATACTCGGCATCTATTCCGCCGGAGACGTGGAAGGGGGCTACAAACAGATCGTCACCGCGTCGGGCCAGGGCGCTGAAGCGGCCATGACCATTTTTGAGGATCTGATCAATCCCTATTGGCTGGACGGGAAAAAAGAATAATCATGAGAAATCCTGTTTGGTGAAAAAATCAGACTGAATAAGAATAATGACTCGGCAATCAGAGCCACTTTATTTTTTTAAACCACAGGATAAGCCCAATTCCAATCAAAAGCAGAATGGCGGTTACAAGCGCAAACGCCCATTTGAATTCGGCCCCTGGGATACCGCCAACATTAATGCCGAGCAAACCCGTCAGCAACCCCAGAGGTAGAAAAATAGCCGCCACAATCGACAGCAGATACATAGCTTTGTTCATCTGTTCGGACAACCTGTTATTCAGCTCTTCCTGGGTCACAGTTGCCCTTTCTCTGGCTGAATCAATATCGTCGACAAAGCGCGCCGTTCTCTCTGCGACCTCTCGCAGGCGGGCGCGGTCCGTGTCATCTATCCATCCGATCCGATCAATAATCAGGCGTGCCAGAACGTCTCTTTGGGGCGCGATATAGCGGCGCAAGCTAATCGAGGTCCGCCGCAGATTCGCTAATTGCGATCGCAACTCCTGGCTGTCTGCACTTAAAACCGAATCCTCCAGCTCGCCGACAGCGTCATCCAGTTCAGCGACAACATCTCCCATGCGATCGGCAATTCGCTCAGCCGCCATCACCAGAAATTCTGCAGCCGAGGATGGGCCCTTGGCGGCTTCGATATTTTTGCGGATATCCTGTATGGCCCGCACCACTCTAAATCGCATCGAAATAATCCGCTTTTCGGTTACAAGTATACGAATGGCCACCATGTCATCGGGGTCCGAACCCGGATTACAATTCACGCCTCTGAGAATGACCAGCAGCCCGTCATCTGTTTGGGCATTGCGGGGTCGTGTTTCCCGATCTAAAAGCGAATCGCACGTCAGCGGACTGAGCCCGGATTTTTCTTTCAGCCATAACTGCGCTTCGTCGATTGTTGAATCCAAATGGATCCACAACAGGCCTTGTTCGGGTTTCCATGCATCGATTGCAGCCCAGTCTAAAGGGCTGCCACCACCCTTGCCATCCAGCAAATAGGCACATACCAGGGCGTCTTTTTTACTCATGGCGATCTCCATCAGGCATATAGGTTACAGTTTCGCCTGCCAGCATTTTTAATTTGAGCTGGCGTTTATCGTCGTTGGCCAGATATAATGTGCGGCTTGGAAAAGCAAATTCGATGCCCTCAGCATTGAACCGGCGCAGAATTTCCAGGCAGGTTCGCTGCTGCCACTCCTGCATGGCCCAATAATCGGCTGGATGATACCACACAACCACCAAAATGTTCAGACTCCAGTCATTGAAGCCGTTGAAGTAAACCCGGGGTGGAAAATCCGGATGCAGGCCCTCGTGATCATCCAGGATCTCTTTGATGATCGCAACAGCTTTTTCAACTTTGTCGGGCGGTGTGTCATAGGTGATGGTGATATTCGTCAGCCAGCGGATATGCGGGCGCTTGCCGATGTTTTCCACCCCCGTACTAACGACCTTTTCATTGGGAATGGTGACCAGGTGCCCGGTCAATGTTCGGATCCGTGTACTGCGAAAGCCCACATCCTCGACAACGCCGTCGTATTTATCGATCGTGATCCGTTCGCCGAGCTGGAAAGGTTTGTCAAAAAGAATGGTCAGGGTACCGAACAGATTGGCAATCGAATCTTTGGCCGCCAGGGCGACCGCAATCCCACCGATGCCCAGAGAGGCTAGCAGGGGACCGATTCTAACGCCGGTCAGATTTTGGATGATGATAATGCCGCCGATAATGACGATGAAAACGCGCAGGGTCCTGCCGGCCAGCGGGGCCAAAACATCATCGAGGGCATTATCGCTGGCTGCGGCCCATTTTTTAATTTTAAAATCCACAATCGACACCAGCTTGAATATGAACCACACGAGCGCAACAGCAGCCCCCAAGTCAGCTGCCTCCCGGGCAACGGTATACACCGGGTTGGTCCCGTCGGGCCTTCGAAAATGCAAAAACAATGGTGTCAGCACCAGATAGATGCCGTAGACCCAAATGAACAAGGACAGCGGACTGGCGATTGATTCCAGAATCAGGTGTCGGATGGGTTTGATTTCTTTTTGAGCCGCGATTGATTTTATTCTGCGATCGATTGCCAAACGCACCATGCGCTCGATGAACAGGACGATAAAGAGCAGTAAAAAACACAGGATCAATTTAAGCCAGGTGATGCCGTAAAAAGCCTCTTTACCGATCCAGGACCCAACCCGTGATGATGCTTTTCGGGTGAAATCATCCACCTGGTTTCCGATTTCTTCACCGGCCTGGTCAATTTTATTTGGCACTACCGGAATATTTTCTGTCATGCGGTCGGGTGGTGATTCCGCTTTTGATAATTCCTCTGCGACAGGTGCAGTCTTATTTTTCGCCAACCGGGATTCACCACTTTGGGCCCAGGTTGACACATGTGAGCTGAAGAATAAATAAAATGCCGTTATGGACAACAATAGAAACTGCAACCGTTTTGTATTGGAATACATGATACACTCCATATCTGCTACCGACAAATTAAGTCGTGTTAAACCGCTTTGGGGAAAAAGCACAAGACGGCCGACGTTTTAATGCGCTTTGAAACATGACCATGACCGGCCAGATTCTATGTTTTTATTTTTTTTGTCAAGCGGATAGCCATGTTAAGATTGACATTCAACCAGAAATCCGGACAATGTGAGCTTAAAAATTATTCGTTCCGCCAATTTGATTGGTTTTGATTGACAACGCAATTTGTTGATATTATTGTTTTTCGGATTTAAAAGGCCTCTTGGCGCCAGACCGCCAATATGCGTCGGCGCTTTAGTGAATCGGAAGCCATGAAAGGTTGCGCATCATGAAAAAGACTGCCGCTTTGGTTACCATGATTTCAATCTGGCTGATCGTGTTTTTTATAGCAGATATTCAGGCCCAGCAGACCGCAAAGCCCCCGTCAACAGCAGGATCTTTGCCAACCCTGTCGGTCGAAAACTTAAAAAACAAGCGCAGTGAAATCGAAAATCGGACTGATATCGATGCCGCCGTCAAAAGTGACAGCCTGAAACATATCGACGAGGCCATCCAGCACTTGGAGCTGGCCGACGGTAGCAACCAGCAGGCGAGTGAAGTCTCACAGCTGATTCAGACAGCTCCCGCAAGGTTGGAGACTTTACTGGTCCAGCTCAAAAGACCGCTGTCGGCACCGGACAATATCGCAGAACGGGCGCAGCAAATGGACTTTCAGAAACTCGAGCAGCGCCTGCGCCAGAAAGAGGCCGAGCTGAAACGCGCTCAAAACCGGCTGTTGGAATGGGACGCCCGCCTGGCGGCGGAAAAAGAATTTATCGGCCAGGCAGCCGCTCAGCTGTCGAATGCCAATAGCCGGCGCAAAGATGTCGAAACCGAGCTGGCAGGCCTGGAAACCGTCACCGAAAAAGATAGCGGCGTTTATTTCAGGAAGCTGAGCCTTGCGTCCGAGCTTAAAAAACTGAGCGCCGAAATCAAGTTGATAAAGGTGCGACAGAACAGACACGATCTGCTGGTCGAATTGTTCGACACCGAAGGCGATGTTGCCCGCAAAGCGGTGGAGAGCCGCCAAAAAATGGTCGGCATCTGGCAGGCCGAAGTTCAGAAGCGCCGACAGCAGGAAGCCTTTCAGGCACAGGAGGAAGCTCAGGACGCCATCCTGCAGACACCCCTGCTGCCCAAAGATATCCGGGAGCAGTTTGAGATCAACATCCGTCTGAGCAAAGAGCTGCAAGACATAGCCCGGGAAGAGGCCGCCCTGATAGAAGAACAAAAAGATTTGCAATTGCGTTTAAAAGAGCTGGAAGAAGACTTTGCCACGGCTCAAAAAAGAGTCCAATCCGCTGTACTCACCGAGACAATCGGATTGGCGCTACGCGCTCAGCGCCTGAATCTGCCCAGTGGCGATCAGTATCTAGCAGGTTCCGAAGCGCGCAAGATCAGATTCAGTGAAATTAACGAAAGACAGTTTAAATTGGACCGATTGCTGCGTGAGCTTGCCGCTCCAAAAGCCCTGGCAGAGCGTTTAATCGGCTCAGCCAGCCATCTAACCGATGAGGAGCACAGCGCACTTGTTTCGAAAATGCAGGAATTGTTCGGTGCGCGCATCGAGATTATCGAAAAACTGACATCCGGCTACGATCGGATCTTTAAATTGTTACAGGATATTGAATTCAACAAGGAACAGCTGGTCAATGTGTCTGCAGAATTCGGTCAGTTTCTCGATCGCTATCTGCTCTGGATTCGCAGCTCCAAACGCCTGAGCAGCTCGGATCTGCTGAACCTAAGAGTTGCCCTGGGGTGGTTCTTTGCGCCATCATCTTGGCGTGAATTCATGCAGGATTTGGGTCAGTCATTACGACAACGGGGAGCTATTTGGCTTGTTGGCCTCCTGATCGCTGCCGGGCTATTCTATCTTAAGCGGTGGGAACTGCGCAAATTAAAGGATATCAGCCAGATTGTGCAGCACCATCCGGTGCAGGATTCGTTTCAGCTAACCATCGGCGCCTTTGGGCTGACCGCACTGTTGGCCGTCGTCTGGCCGTATGTTCTGCTATTTCCGTCCGCAATTTTGTCAGGACTGCGTGATCCGCAGCCGTTCACCGCGGCGCTGATCAGCGGTCTGATGGAAGCGGGTAAAGCCCTGTTCGTCTTGAATTTCATTTACCATATCTGCCGTAAAAATGGATTGGCTCAAATACATTTTCACTGGCCGGAACCGGCCCGCCAGGTTCTTATACACAATTTCAGCTGGTTTATTCCAATTATTGCGGTCGGTACTTTTTTGTTTGAAGCCATGGAATCGGTGCCGGAAATGGAATACTCGGATGCGCTGGCCAAATTCGCACTGATCGGCCAAGGTGCTG
>JASFEV010000220.1:0-7941 GCA_050124655.1 Desulfobacterales bacterium | reverse complement strand
AATCGAAAACCCGTCGAGCAGGCAACCGAGGATGACGTAAAAGACGCCCAGCAGGATCATGAGCATATACGGGGAAAGACCCAATTCGGTGATGGTGCGGGTGATGGCTGCCGGGATACCCAAAAACCCCATGACCCGTGATAAAAACCCGGCTCCCACCACGATCATCATAATCATGGCGTTGGTTTTAACTGCGCCCACCAGACATTCAAACAAAATTTTAAAATTCATCTGCCGGTTGAGAAACGCAAACACCGTAGCGCCTAAAACCCCTAAAGCCGCCGCTTCCGTCGGTGTGGCCACGCCGCCGTATATACTGCCCAATACCATCAGAATTAGAATCAAGGTCGGTGCCAGATCCTTGAGACCCACCAATCGTTCTTTCCAGCTGTAACTTTCCTGGGTTCGAGGTGCAATCGCCGGATTACGGATGCCGCGGTAGATGATGTAGCAGGAATAAATCCCCGACAGGAGCAAACCCGGCAGGATGCCGGCCATAAACATTTTGCCAATCGACACCTCGGCCAATATGGCATAAACGATCATGATCAACGATGGCGGAATCAAAAATCCCAGGGTGCCGGCGCCGGCAAGGGACCCCATGGCCAAGCGTCGATCATAGCCCAGCTTGTCGAATTCGGCCAGCGTGATGCGGCCGACGGTCGCAGTCGTGGCGGCGCTGGAGCCGGAAACTGCTGCAAAAAGTGTGCAGGAAACGATGTTCATCAGCAATAGCCCGCCGGGAAGCCGGTAGAGCCAGGGAACCAGCGACTTGAAAAGCTTCTCGGAAATCCCCGAGCGATATAGAATTTCACCCATGAGAATAAACAGCGGCAGCGCCACATATTCCCATTTTTCAATGGTGGCCCATACCGATGAGGCCATGTTGTTGCCGGCCGGCAGCGGGCTGTAGATAACCATGCCCATAAAGCCGACAATGAAAAGCGAAAATCCCACCCAGATCCCGGATGCCAGGGTCAGGAACAATATGCCAAACACGACCAGAGCCATCATCAGGTTCGCTTCCATCAGACGACCTCCTCTCCGGTCCCGATGGCCTCATAGGTTTTGAGGGTCGTGGCAAACAGCTGCAGCAAAAAACAGGCGGCCCCGATGAGCATGACCACTTGCGGTATCCACAGCGGGGTATTGGTCAGCGTCCCAGAGGTTGAATTATAGCGGATGGCCGCCTGCACCATTTTTAAAAGATACCACCACAGATACCCCATAAAGAGGGTGGTGATGCCGGTGGCCACAAAGGTGATGACTCTGGATAATTTTTTCGGCAGAAAGCCCAGCACAAGGGTAATTCGGATGTGTCCTTTTTCCTTAAGGCAGTAGCCGGCACCGAGAAAAATAATGGCGGCCAGTCCATAGGCGCAGTACTCATCGGCAATCAGGGTGGTCTTTGAAAATGCGTTCCAGAGGAAGATTTCAACCAGAATCAAGAGGGTCATCAGCCCCAGCATGACCGCCGAGATCCGGGCCACCCAGTTGCTGAGGGCTTCAATCAACCGCACAAGGATGTTCATTTTGACACCATGCCATGACATTGTGAAATGAGCAGGTTTGGCGAATTCTTCGCCCAAACCCGCTCATTTGTATCATATGAAAGGCTGACGACTAACGTCCTGTGATCCGATCATATTCCTCTAAAATCTTTTGGGCGTCGGCGCCTGCCTTTTTGGCCCATTCGGCGCGCAGC
Organism: Desulfobacterales bacterium; assembly: GCA_050124655.1. Taxonomy (GTDB): domain Bacteria; phylum Desulfobacterota; class Desulfobacteria; order Desulfobacterales; family JAHEIW01; genus JAHEIW01. The sequence goes on along the minus strand of JASFEV010000220.1, from coordinate 6,236 downwards.
TGCTTGCCGATGGCATCCAGTTGCATACGGAACTCATTGCTGACGGGTTGGATATTCATGCCGTTTTCCAGGAGTTTGGCCCGGCTTTTACGGTCCATGTCGCCGGCCAGGTTCCACATATCGTCTTCCATTTGAGCCGCAATTTCAAGCACCGTGTCCTGAATGTTTTTGGGAAGCTTGTTCCAGGCATCCAGATTGACGTTGATCATGTTGACCGGGCCGACGATATTGATGGGCGTAAAATATTTAAGAACCTCCCAGGCCTTGGCATCAACCCCGGAGACAGAGGAAGTGTACATGGAATCCAGAAGCCCGGCTTTCATGGCGGGATAGACTTCGCTGAAGGGCATTTTGCGCGCCGCAATACCGGTGGCTTTGCCAAATGCCAGACCGGTGCCGTCATAGACCCGCATTTTGAGGCCCTTTAGGTCCCCTTCGGTGTTAATGGACCGCTGGGTATAAATGCCGGAAAATGGCCATACCGACGTATACAGGGTGAACTGATTGAATTTTTTCAGAATTTTAGCGTAAGTCGGTTTGGCCAGCTGATACAACAGGCGCTGCTCGAAGGCGTTGGTGGAAATGAATGGTTGGGCTGTCAGGGCCAGCGTGGGGGCATCACCTTCCACCATGCCGGTGGGAACTTCAGCAATAACGAGCTGTCCTTCGGCCACCGACCGCAGCAGTTCGGGCCCCTTGAACCCGAGAGCGGCACCGGGGTGCAATACGATGGTCAGCTCCCCATTGGTGGCTGCCGCTACCTTGTCGGCAAATTCTTGGGCCCCCTTGGAGTGAAAGTTACCCGCAGGATAGTTCAGGTGCAGATCCCATTTGGTTTTTGCCAAAGCACCCGAGAAAGATACCAGGGTGAAAATGAGACAAAGCGATACAAGCATCAATTTTTTCATTATCGATTCCTCCTTTTACTGTGGTGTAGTGGGATGCTGAACAATTTGAATTTATAGTTGACATATATTCCAAATATGTGTCAAGCGTGTTTTATTGAATCCATATGATATATCATTAGTTTTTTAGAACAGTTATGTGTTAAGGCCACAAATTAAGCGTGTTACCGTGTGTGAAGGAAACAGACTTCCGATGATATTTTATATTATTTCTACGTGTTGAAAGGAGATGGCGGAATGGGATCCAAAACATACACAGTCATATCACCGGTCATGGGTACTTTTTACCGCGCCTCCGCCCCGGGGGAAAAGGCCTTGGTGGAAGTCGGACAAAAAGTGAAGGCTTCCGATGTTGTCTGTATGATCGAATCCATGAAAATTTTCACTGAGTTGCGCGCGGATCAACCCGGAACGGTCAAAAGGATCCTAGTGGAAAATGAAGAGCCGGTCATGAAAAACCAGGAGCTCATCGAAATCGAGATCGCATAAGCCCGATCGGCTCAACAGGTCATCATGAGGTGTTCAATGACAAAGGATTCGTTCAACAAAATTTTAATTGCCAATCGAGGTGAAATCGCCGTCCGGATTATCCGCGCCTGCCGGGAAATGGACATTCAAACCGTGGCGGTCTATTCCGATGCGGATACCGACGCCCTGCATGTCAAATATGCCGATGAAGCTGTCCATATCGGCCCTGCATTGAGCCGCAAAAGCTATCTGAACATCGATCGCATCATCCAGGCGGCCACGGATAAAACCGTTGATGCCGTCCACCCCGGCTATGGCTTTTTATCTGAAAACGCTGATTTTGCCAAAGCCTGTACGGATAACAACCTCATATTCATCGGCCCTTCAACTGAGTGCATCGCTGCCTCCGGCAACAAATCGGCCGCCCGCAAAACGTTAAAGGCGGCGGGTATTGCCATTATACCGGGGAGTGATGACGTCGTTTCTGCACCTGAAGAGGCCCTTGAAGTTGCTGCGGATGTCGGCTATCCGGTCATTCTGAAAGCCTCGGGCGGCGGAGGCGGAAGGGGCATGCGTATCGCCTATGATAAAAATGAACTGGCGGATGCGGTTGCAGTGGCCTCCGGGGAGGCCCGGGCGGCCTTTGGCAATCCAGACCTCTATCTTGAAAAATATATCGAAAAACCACGCCATATCGAAATCCAGATAATAGGGGATCATTTCGGCAACTTTATTCACCTCGGAGAGCGAGAGTGCAGTATCCAGATGCGCTACCAGAAGCTGATCGAAGAGTCTCCCTCACCTTTTGTCGATGAAGACTTGCGCAACAAATTGGGGCAGACGGCCATTCAGGTCGCCCGTTTAGTCGGATACACCAATGCCGGCACCATGGAGTTCCTGGTGGATAAAGACAAGAACTTTTATTTTATGGAAGTCAACGCCCGGGTTCAAGTTGAACATCCGGTCACCGAGCTGGTGACCGGAATCGATATCGTCCAGCAGCAAATTCTCATCGCCCAGGGTGAAAAGTTAGCGCTGGCACAGGATGATATTCATCTGAACGGATGGTCGATGGAATGTCGGATCAATGCCGCAGACCCGGCAGATAACTTTATGCCTTCCCCGGGCGAAATAACCCATCTTATCCTTCCGGCCGGACCGGGTGTCAGGGTGGATACCCATATTTTCAACCCGTATGTCATATCGCCGTTTTATGATTCCCTGATCGGTAAATTGATCGTGTGGGCCAAGGATCGTGATATGGCGATTAAAAGAATGCAGAGAGCGCTGGCTGAATTTCAGATAGAGGGTATTAAAAGCACCATCCCCTTTCATCAACAGGTGTTTCAGGATGCGGATTTCATCCACGGCGACATTGACACCCATTTTTTGGCTAAATGGGCCGATCCAGGCTAACCGGGATCTGAAACAACGCCATGGTTTTAGACTTAAAGGTGGGCCAAGGCCTTAAGACGATTTCTGTAAAAAAGCAATGGCTTCCAGCATGCGGTCCACCAGATGCGCGTGATATTGCTTTCCAAGCTTCTGAGAAGCTTTGGTCGGGGCCCCCGAAGTTCCTCCCGATTTTTCAGCCAATCGTTCCATTTCGGCCGGACTGCTGGGAACATAGCAGAGGGTATCGCCGGCATAGCGCGGATCAACATGATAAATGGGATCATGCTGGTGGGGATTATCCTGGGCTCTTTCCATCTTCACCAGATCCGGGTAGCAGTACCACATATGCGAACCTTCGATTTCTTCGGCATGGCCGACTTCACCCCATTGCATATCACCCGTGAACTCTTTCGACATATAGGCCGGATCGAAGATAATCACCTTAACTCCTAACTCTCTTTTGGCTCTTTCGGCAGCGATCTGCATCCAGGCCACATTAACAATCCGATGACCGTTGAGCAGAATAAATTTGTCGAAATGATGGCGGGAAAGAGACTTGATCATGTCGAAAGCCACCTCAATCAGCACTTCGGCTCTGATCGTAATGGTGCCGGGAAGAACCAGATGATGAGGGCTCCAGCCAAACCATAATGGCGGCGCCACCAGGATTCCGGCTTTCAGGGCGGCGGCTTCGGCAATCGCGTTGGCCACCATGGTGTCGGTCCCGACCGGCAGATGCGCGCCATGCTGTTCGGTACTGCCGATGGGCAGAATAATGGTTCCCTGGCAGGCGGTGGTCTTTTGTTTGACATCCTCCCATGTCAAATTCTGTAACCAAACTTCTTTTTCCATTTTTCTCCCCCAAACAATTGTCTGCGCTCAAATGCCATGTTGTTTTTGAAAATATAAAAAAAATCAGACTATGGATACAGTTCCCAATCTTCAAAAATTATGATTCGGGCGCTGCTAAAAATGAGCCGTGCTAAACGTCGCACGGATTATTCGGAATCCTGCGATTCAGATTTCAGGTGGACATCCCGCTGCGGAAACGGGATCTCAATATGGGCGGCTTCAAAGGCTTTGTAAATCTGGTGGTTGAGCCCATGGACCAGCAGCCCCCGCTCTTCGGGGCGACGCGCCCAGCACAAAAGCTCGAACTCCAGAGCTGAATCACCGAATTGACGGAATCTGACGCGCGGCTCGGGCACGAATGCCACCATGTTATTTTGGCCGGCGACGGACAGCAGGGTTTCCTCGACCTGATCCACATCGCTGCCATAGGCAACGCCCACCTTGATGCGCACCCTGAACCGCGGCTGCGGCGCACTTTCGTTGATGACCTTGGTGTTGGTCATCAAGGAATTGGGAATCGAAATCTGAATGTCATCACGGGTCACAATGCGGGTGCTGCGCAGGCCGACCTCAGCCACCCGACCGCGCTCACCGGTGTCCAGCACAATGTAGTCGCCGGATTTAAAGGGTCGATCCAGAAAAATACTGATGCCCCCGAAAAAATTGGCCAGGGTTTCCCGGGCAGCCAGGGCAACCCCCAGACCCACAATACCGGCTGAGGCAAAGACGGCAGTTAAGGACATGCCCAGATAGTCGCTGGTATTCCAAAGCAGCACACACAGCAGCACCACGGTAATCAGCCGCGAAATGAGCCGTACCAGATTGGCATCAATGGTTTTGGCAAACATGCGTTTGGAGGAAATGATCGTCTCGGCAATGCCGTTGCCGATGACCACAATGACCCAACCGCTGGCAATAAAGACGAAGGTTCGCAGAATCATCTTTATCAATTTCAGAACGTTGCCAGTAATATTGATCTGTTCGTCCACAAAATACTCGGCTGTCAGGATAACCACCACCAAGATCACTGGAAACATCAGCTTGCGCCACGACCATCTGGAAGCCTTTGCCTCTTCGCCTGATTCTGCGTCGGCAGGTCGGTGCTGTGGCCATTGAAAGATCAGCACAATAATCAAACCCGTGATCAACAGGATCAGCAACAGCCCGAACCATTGCCACACAGCCTGATCATAGAAGCCAATTTTAGCCCAGGTGGGTAAATTGCGGATCAAGCCTTGCGGTATCATCGGGCCGGGTCCAAAAATATAGTCCTCATAAATGCCGACCGAAGCACCGGGTTTGTATGGCAGATGCTCTACCTGGTCGTAAGATTCCCTGACCCGCGCAACCGTGTCGGTGCTGAAGAGAAATTTGCCCTGGTGCGGCCCTTTTTCAATTTTGACAATCGTTATCTCCGTATTCGGAACCGTCCATTGGGTCAGCCCCTCAGAACGGACCGCTGATTGATCGGGTATCTTTTCAAAGGGCGGCAATTCAATGCGGTCAAAAACCTCTTTTAGCAACAAGGCCGTTTCAAGCCCCACATCCTGAACCACACCGGGCGCAATTTTGCTCAGGTCAAAGCATCCCGCGGCCCGGCGCATATAAACACGGATCGCCTCCGAATAATCCTTGACGAGGTGTCTCTGATAAACCCGGTTCATATTTTCCATAAAGGTCTTCATGGTTGCCCGGGGGCTGGAGGTGTCGGGCGGTTTGAGCGGGTAAGGGTCCGTCATCGCTCCGGCTGACTGCCAGCAGAACAGCAGCACCAGGCAAAGAATGGGAGTGACATATCGCCGGGATGGTATCATGTTGTCCGGTTTAGTGGCGTATAGTAGGTGAAAAATATCTTAACAGAAAAACCATTTAAAAAATACCGTGTTGATATTTTGATCTAGCCGCCCATTGGAAAGCATTAAAAAAGGGGCGCGGCTGTTGCCTGGCCCCTTTTCGACTTAGCAGAAATTGCAATTTAACGCTTGGAAAATTGAAAGCGTGCCCGGGCCCCTTTCTGGCCGTATTTTTTTCTTTCTTTGACCCGGGGATCGCGTTTGACGAATCCGGCTTTCTTTAACGGTGTCCGCAGGTCTGCATCCGTCAAAATGAGCGCTTTGGTTATTCCATGCCGGACCGCTCCGGCCTGGCCGGCAATACCGCCGCCTTTTACGCTGACCTTCACGTCAAAAGAATCGCTAGTGTTGGTTAACTTAAAGGGTTCCTGCAATTCGGTTCGCAATGTTTCAAGGGGAAAGTAGTCCTCCAGCGGACGCTCATTGACGATAAATTTACCGCTGCCGGGTGTCAGCCAGGTTTTGGCAATCGCGTTTTTGCGTTTGCCGGTGGCGTAATAAATATTTTCTTTTGGCATAGGATTCCTCAAAAAATGAATGTTTTACTTTTTGTTAATTTAGGAAACAGTCAGCTTCTCTGGCTGCTGGGCCTCATGCGGATGCGCGTTGCCGGCGTAAACTTTCAGTTTTTTAAAAAGCTGCCGTCCGAGCCTGTTTTTAGGCAACATTCCCTTGACGGCTGAGCGCACCAGCTCTTCCGGCTTTTTCTCTAATAAATCCTTGGCTTTTATTTCCTTTAAACCGCCGATGTATCCGCTATGTC
>JASFEV010000219.1:0-7976 GCA_050124655.1 Desulfobacterales bacterium | reverse complement strand
CTTCTAATTCCATAAAGAAAAAAAAATCAAGAAAATTTTTTCAAATTAATAAATATTTTCTTGACATTTTTATTTAATAAATATATTTGCCTTAAATATTATTTCAAATGAAAAATAGGGGGGAGTTGTGGATAAAGCGAATCTTGATACATTGGATAATGATATCATTCGCCTGCTAACGGAAAACGGGCGAATGCCGATCGGTGAAATGTCAAAGCGCCTTAAGGTAACCGCCCCCACCATACGTAACAGGATTAAAGATCTCGAGAAAAGCGGTATATTTAAGGTTTCCGGTCTGATTGATCCAAACCAACATCCTCAAATGATAACGGCTCTAGTTGCGATGAGTATCCAGTCGCATGGAAAAATGGATCAAATATTGGAAAAAATCGCCGGCCTGCCCAATGTGGTCTGGGCAGGCGTCAGCACAGGGCGCTACGATATTATCGCAGAGGTTGTTTGTGTAGAGGGAAAGGACGAATTGTATCGATTTACCACTAAGACCATTCTTAAAATCGGAAATGTGGTTCGAAGTGAAACCTTTATTATGATGAAATCCAGACAGAACTGGCTGTGCCTGCCCGATGGTGTGGAAAAAATCTAATCAAGAGATCGTGAGATCACTTTTCAGTTTCAAGTTGGCTGAAAGGTGAATCGGTCATTAATAATCAAATGCTCAAAGGGGATATGGCGATGAGGAAATTAATTATCCCAATTCAATTCATCATGGTTATCGGATGCCTTGCTTTTAATGGTTATGCCGAACAACCCAAGGAAAAGATCACCAATAGCCTGGGAATGGAGTTTGTTTTGATTAAACCCGGCAAATTTATGATGGGAAGCCCGGAAGATGAACCCGGCAGGTATAGCGGAGAAACGATACACCCGGTCAATTTGACAAATCCTTTCTATCTGCAGACCACCGAAGTAACCCAGGCACAATGGAAAGCGGTAATGGGTAAAAATCCTGCCAGTCATAAAAGATGTGGGGACCCGTGCCCGGTTGAGCAGGTTTCCTGGGAAGATGCGCAACAATTTATTCAAAAGCTCAACCAGAAAGAGGGCACCAACAAGTATCGACTTCCGACCGAGGCTGAATGGGAATACGCCTGCCGGGCGGGAAGCACGACCGCTTTTCCCAACGGGGCTATTACGGAACTCAATTGTGGCCGGGACCCTAACCTGGATTCGATAGGCTGGTATTGTGGCAACTCGAATAATATGATTCAACCGGTCGCTCAAAAAAAGCCCAATGCCTGGGGGCTCTATGACATGCACGGTAATGTCCAGGAGTGGTGCCAAGACTGGTTTGGGGCTTATCCGGACGATGAAGTGGTCGATCCGAAAGGACCCAAGAAGGACTCCTACCGGGCGATGAGAGGCGGCGTCTGGTACAGCCCGGCGCGCGATACCCGCTGTGCAAGTCGTTTCGGGAGTCCACCACGCTACAGGTTCCAACATATCGGCTTCAGGCTCTGCATGACGCCGTGAAGAAGCGCGTGCATGCAATCACAACAAGAGAGCAATTCGGTTTTAAGGAAGATGAACGAATAGCGGTTGAACACCAATAACAACAATGAAAAAAGGAGGGAGAAAAATGAGAAAGGTTAAAGTCTTTACGATTCTTGTTTCATTGGCATTTTTTTTCGCTTTTTTGGGAATCGCTTCAGCAGGAACCCTTGAGGAAATTTTGAAAAGAGGAGAAATCCGTATCGCCTGTCAAACCCAAGGTGCGCCGTTCAGTTTTGTGGATAGAAATGGCAAGCGGACCGGCAGCTCTGTAGAACTTACCGAATTGATCGCCAAAGAGATGGGTGTCAAGGTTAAGTACCTCAACTATGACTGGGACGGTCTGATCCCGGCGCTGCTCTCAAGAAAGGCCGACATGCTGGCGGCCGATATGACCCCGACCCTCAAACGGGCTATGAAAATCGCTTTTACGGACCCGTATATGTACACCGGCAGTGTGGTGTTCGTGAAGCAGGACAGCCCGATCAAGACGTTGGAAGACATTAAAGCCGGGACCAAGATGGCCGTCCTTTTGGGGTCAACCGGTGAAAACGATGCCAAAAAAGCCTTTCCAGAGGCTAAATTGAAAACCTATAAGGGCGGCGGACCGCTTCTGATCAATGCCGTTATGGCCGGACACGTCGAGGCCGGGGTGAACGACGGCTCGGCTGCACGGAGCCAGATAGCCAGCTTTCCGCCCAATAGCATCCGAATTTTAGAAGGGCAGTTGTCAAAATCGCCTTTGGCCTTTGCCGTGCGCTATGATTCCCCCGATCTACTCAGTTGGCTCAACCTTTTCTTCCTGCATATCTCTCTGGACGGTCGGCTGGAACAAAATTTGAATTACTGGGTCAATTCTCTGGATTGGAAGAAAGACCATTAAACAACCTTTTACTTCGCGGGCGGAATACATTTTGTCCGGTGTGAGCCGGCTGCTCCGGCTCACACCTCCCTGAATCGAACCGCTGACAAAGGTATAAGATATGCTTGAAGCTTTCAATTATAGAATCATTTTGGAATATATGCCGCTCTTTGGGCAGTGCTTCCTGGCCACCCTTTGGCTGTCGGGTATGTCACTGATTGGCGCGGTCCTGGTGGGGATCATCGCCTGTGCCATGCGACTGAGTCAATCACGAATTTTGCGCAGTATTGCCGGGGTTTATATCGAAAGCATCCGTTCCACACCATTGCTGGCGCAGCTCTATTTTTTCTATTTCGGTCTGCCGTCGATGGGCATCATGCTTCCGGAATGGCTCACCGGTGTTATTGCATTGGTCTTGAACAGCGGGGCCTATTATGCCGAGATCATCAGAGCGGGGATTCAGGCCATTTCGTTCGGACAGATCGAAGCTGGAATTGCCTCCGGCTTGAGCTATGTTCAGCGCATGCGCTATATCATCCTACCGCAGGCGCTTGGTAACACGATCCGGCCCATGCTGGGCCAGGCCATCATATTGGTAAAAGACTCGTCGCTGCTCTCCTTGATTTCCATTATGGAGCTGACGCGAGCCGGCCAGTTGCTGACATCGGAACGATTTGCGCCTGCCGAAGGGTTCCTGACCACAGCGGCTTTTTATTTGATTATTTATTACCTGCTCAAGGCTTTCTCAGGTTGGTCTGAAAAACGACTGATCTTCCGGGAAGCGCATTGAGACACGAGGGGTAAACTATGTGGGGTTTCTATTTTAACGAACTGATGCGCAGTCTACCATTCTTCCTCAAGGGGCTCTGGATGACCGTCGCCGTTTCCGGTTTGAGCCTGGTCCTCGGGACCATCATCGGCTTCGTCGGGGGCATCCTGAGGGCTGGCCGTAACAAGCCTGCCCGCATGATCGTCGGCGCGTGGGTGGATCTCATCCGTGGCACACCCTTTCTGGTACAAATTTTTGTCATCTTTTTTATTCTGCCCGGTATCGGCATCGAACTGGAAGCCTTCCCGGCAGCAGTCATTGCGCTGACCAATTTAACGGCCAGTTTTATCACTGAAATCGTTGCCGCCGGTATCATTGCCGTGCCCAAAGGCCAGCGAGAAGCCGCCACCGCTTCCGGGCTCTCGTATTACCAACAGCTTCGATTTATTGTTTTGCCCCAGGCCATACGCACCATTTTGCCGCCCCTGGTGGGACAGTATGTTCTCTTGGTTAAAGATTCATCCGTCGTCTCGGCCATCGGCGTGGTCGATATCACCAGAGTCGGCTGGCTGACAGTGCAGCGCATCCCGGAAGGTCTGATGGTTTTCGGCCTTGTGGGGCTTTTATATTTTGCCATCTGTTATCCGTTAATCAATCTGTCGGGCTTCCTGGAAAGGCGGATGACGGTTGTATCTACCAAGCTCTAACGTGAAACAGACATTGTCGTTGTAAAAAAGGGCGTAAATCAAAAGGGGAAAAGGTTCATGATTTCTTATAAGAAAGTAAATAAATGGTTCGGAGAACTTCATGTTCTCAACAACATCAATCTGGAGGTTGTAAAGGGGGAGGTCATCGTGGTCTGCGGTCCGAGTGGATCGGGCAAGAGCACCCTGATTCGTTGTATCAACCGCCTGGAGCCCATCCAGGAAGGCGAACTCATTGTCGATGGCATGGCGGTGCATGACAAAAAGACCAACATGACCAAGATTCGGGCGGAGATCGGGTTTGTCTTTCAAGCCTTCAACCTCTATCCACACATGACAGCGCTGGGGAATACAACCATCGCGCCCATCAAAGTCAGAGGGATGAGTAAAGCGGAGGCCGAAAAACTCGGTCGCAAGATGCTCACACGGGTGGGTTTGGCAGACCGCATCGACCACTATCCGGCCCAGCTCTCGGGCGGTCAACAGCAACGCGTGGCGATCGCTCGCGGTTTGTGCATGCAGCCCAAAATCATGCTCTTTGATGAGCCCACATCAGCCCTTGACCCCGAAATGATTCATGAAGTCCTCGACGTCATGCGCGATCTGGCTAAGGAGGGTATGACCATGATGGCGGTTACGCATGAGATGGGGTTTGCGCGGGAGGTGGCCAGCCGGGTTGTCTTCATGGATGAAGGAAAGATCATCGAGATCGCACCTCCAAATGATTTTTTTACCAACCCCCAAACCGATCGGGGCAAATATTTCCTACAATCGATTCTTACCCACTGATTGGGTGTTAACGTAACCCTAAATGGATTGAAGGATATCAAAATGAACATCGCTGTATTGGGCTCGGGAAACGGGGGCTGTGCCGTTGCATTCGATTGTGCGGCACAGGGTCATCAGGTCAGTCTGTTTGATTTTGAACAATTCCCGGAGAGTATCAAGGCTGTCCAAAACAACGGCGGTATCCACTGCGAGGGCGAGCTTGAAGGGTTTCAGCCGGTGGCGTCTGCCGGACACCAGATTGAAAAGGCGTTGAACGGGGCTGATATCATATATACCGTTGGTCCGGCGTACAGCACCAGACCGTTTGCCGAAGCCTGCAAGCCATACCTCAAGCAAGGGCAGATCGTGATCGTGTGCCCCAGTTCCTGCGGCGGCAGTGTTGAATTTAAAAACGGCGCCGGACTGGATCTGCGGGACGAGGATATTGTTGTTGCAGAGACGTCGACGTTGCCGTATGCCGTTCGACTGATCGAGCCTGGCAAAATCAGGATTTTTAACAAGCTCAAAGGCGGGCTGTTTCTGGCGGCGATTCCGGCGCAGAACACCCATAATGTGTTGGAACAGGTGCGCGATGTCTATCCGAAGATGAAGGCGGCCAAGAATATACTCCAGACCAGTTTGCAGAACGGCAATCCGGTGATCCATCCCACGATTACGCTCATGAATGTCGCCTTAATCGAACGCACCAGGGGTGATTTCGATTTTTATCACCAGGGCGTCACGCCTGCAGTCGGCAGGCTGATCGAAGCCGTTGATCGAGAACGGATTGCCATTGGAAAAAAATTGGGCGTGAACGTGATTCCCGATCCGGAATTAGGCGTCATGCAGGGCTATATGACAGAAGCCACCTATGACAACGGATTTGTCACCTCACCTGGATTCGAGGGTGTCAAAGCCCAGAGTAGTCTGGATTACCGGTATTTTAATGAAGACGTAGGCTATGGTCTGGTGTTTCTCCAGAAACTTGGAGAACAGGTCGGAGTAGCGACACCAATCATGTCGGCTGTGATTACACTGGTTTCTCTGTTGATGAATCGAGATTATTTGGGTGAAGCCAAGCGCACAATGGAATCTTTAGGACTTTCAAAGCACACCGCAGAAGAATTAGAGGAATTGTTGGCATAAATAAATATGCATATGGTGCTTGATTAATCTGGTACTTATAAAATGAAAATGCTCGTTTTAGGCGGTTGCGGTATTCAAGGAAGGGCGGCGTTATATGATCTATCCAGAAATGAAAGTGTTGTTCATATAACTTGTGCAGATATTCAGCCAGATATCGTTGATTCCTTTGACTTCATCGACAAGGCCAAAATTCAAAGCGTCCGGGTAGATGCAAATGACCCAAAAGCATTGGCATCCAAAATGGCCGAAAAGTTTGATGTTGTCCTTGATTTTTTGCCACCCCAATGTGTTCGGACCGTTGCCGAGGCTGCGATTAAAAGTGGTGTTCATCTTGTCAACACCAACTATGCATATGATATTCTTGATCTCCACCAAGCAGCCAAAGAAAAAGGAATCGCCATCATCCCAGAATGCGGCCTTGATCCGGGGATCGACCTGATTATCTGCAATTATGGTCTTAAATATTTCGACGAGGTATCTAAGCTTAATTCCTATTGTGGCGGGATTCCTGAAAAGACGGCATGTGATAACCCGCTCAAATACAAAATTAGCTGGAATATAAGTGCCGCATTGAAAAGCCAGGTAAGGGATGCAACGCTTATCGCGGACGCAGAAATTATTTGTATCCCAGCGAAAGATCAACATGAGAACGCATTTATTCACACCATTGAATTTCCGGAGCTTGGAACTTTAGAGGCCATTCCCAACGGTGATGCCGTACGTTATGCTAAATTGATGAAAATTGCGGATACGCTTCGTGAAACGGGACGGTATGCACTTCGATGGCCCGGCTGGTGCGCTTTCTGGGCCCCCCTGAAAAAGTTTGGTTTTCTGAGTGATGCGCCGATTAAGGGATTACCCGGCAGAATGTCACCACTTGAAATGGTTGCCAAACTACTCGAGCCACAACTGCAGTATAAGGACAACGAAAAAGATCTATGTGTCATGGTTAACAAGGTCGAGGGCGTTAAGGAAGGTAAGCAACAAAGATTGACTTGCTCTCTTATGATTGAAAGGGATCTCGCTACGGGTCTAATGGCCATGAGTATGGGCGTTGCCTATCCTGCCTGTATCGCCGCAGAGATGATCTTAAAAGGTGACATAGCCAGAAGGGGAGTTCTTTCACCTGCCACAGACGTGCCCTGTGATGTATTCCTGGATCAGTTGAACCAGAGAGGCATTAAAGTAAACGAAAAGATTGAGCCTTTAAATTAAAAGCGAAAGCTGTATTACCCGGCTGACATTTCTGAAAATCGAAATATTGGATGAAATTCAAACAGGATCATATCATTCGACTCGCCACACCATTAGTCATTGCCAAAAATCAGCTGGACTCTGGAGATCATTCCCAGTGCATTAAAGATCCAGAGCATGCTTATCGAAAAGTTTTAAAATTGAGTGCGATGCGCTTTTGAGAGCCCCGCCAATACCCCAGGTGAACCGACCGATTGTCTCGGGTCGTGGGGCTCAAATATAACCAATGGAATCCCTTCAGACATAAAGGAGGTGCGTATGGCGGAATTCAAGAATATGCTCTACCCCGTTGCCCTTACTGCTATTTCACCCAAGGTGGCCCCCTATGTGGTCACCCTGGCTAAGAAGCTCGATGCCCAGGTCCACCTGCTGCATGTTTTGCGCCGTTTTGATTGGTTCGTGGATACCTATGTGCCTGATACACCAGAGCCCGACTTTAAGCGCATTGCCAGTGATTTTGAAGACAAGGTACTGGTTCAAGCAGAGCAAAAACTCGAAGGGTTTAAAAAGAAATATCTAAAGGATATAGAGATCGCGAAGGCCTCTGTCGTTAGCGGAACCCATTACCGGCAAATTTTAGACTATGCAAAAGCCGAAGGGATCGATTTTATTATCATGGGCACCGGGAAAAGAAGGCAAAAAATGATGTTCGGCTCGGTCGCGGATAAAGTTTCCAGACTGGCCAAAATCCCCGTCATGTTAATTAAATACAGCTGAAACAAATGATATTACACATCCAAGAATTAAAGGAGGACAACCATGGCAACCAAACGTGAAAAGCGTGATCCTTATCTCTGGGAGGCATTGATTTCGATCCTGAGTCTGGTTGTTTTTATCAGTCTGGCTATTCTGCGCTATGAAACAGATGCCCATGTTCCCATTCTGCTGGGCGTGCTCGTGGCAGCAGTAGTCGGTCTGCGGGCCGGTTTCAGCTGGAAAGAAATCGAAACCGGCATGCTCAACG